>CAZEOY010000679.1:0-2340 GCA_964513835.1 uncultured Syntrophobacteraceae bacterium | reverse complement strand
AATCATAAAGAAAACACAGGACACCCACCCAGCTATCGCAGGAGCCAGACCAACGGAGAACAGCAACCCAAGACCGACGGCCGCGACGATTGCCAGAGCCACATCCAAAATGCCTGCAACAGTTGCCAGCCAGAGTCCAGGATTTGTGAACTTGGGAAACAAAATCTGGCGGTCCAAGTAGGCGAGAAAGCCACGGACCGATTGATTAGGCAACGGCGAGGCCAATAGATTGCATGGATCCATCACCACTTTCACTTCTGCGGCTTCGAGAATATTTCCCAGGACTAGATCATCGACCACGGTACGAGACCATGAATCAACTACAGGAAGCTTGTCGAAGATGATTCGGCGCACGGCTGTGGCCCCTCCCCACGGGGTAGGTTTCATGGTCGCGAGAATTCTGAGAAGCGCCGCGTACATAGCCTGGCAAACTCCTCCAATTGTCGCAGGTCTTGGAATGAAAAACCTGAAGGTCGTGACCACGTCGATGCTATCTGCCACGAGCGGCATGACAAAACGCCTCAACCAATCACGGCTCGCCAAGTTGGTGCTGTCACAAAAAACTACAATTTCAGTCTCAGGTCTCAAAGCCTTTATACCTGCGATGAGGTTGTGGTTCTTCTGGGCGCAAAGCTCCGCGGGGCCTGCCAAGACCTTGTCGGCATGGGCATACCTGTCGCAAAGACGGTCCACAACCAGGTTTGCTTCGTCTTGCTCGTTCTCAAGAATGAAAGACAAATGATAGCCGGGATAATCCTGCGTCAGAAGAGACTCAAGGATTTCATCCTGATGCGGCCACACACCTTTGACCGGTACCAACACAGCGATGCTTGGCAAAGGGTGTTCAGGTTCGATCGGAGGGTGACATTTACCTGCTCGTCTGACCTTGAACATGCCAAGCATAATGGCAACTGACAGGGATACCACAGTGATGAGAAGCCAGGTCGATAAAACTAGCATCATGACGATCATTTAACCATCAATCCTTGAATGGACCAATAACATCGAAACGACATATATGGATGGTGACAATATGCCACAGGGGCCAAAAGTAAAGAGGGATTGAGCACCATGACATGAGCCGCCTGGGACAATGAAGCAAATCCTTCGCGCTCTTCGAAGAGGTACGTGCGGTCCCATTTCAGGTCTGAGGCCTCGCATTTCTTTCCATGTTGCCGGCGGTTCAGGTCTGCTTCCAAGGAAGGGGAGTGCGGCACCTCCGGCAGCGGCTAGTGAAGACTTGAGTTCCAGCAAAGATCGCTGGGGAACGCGCGTTCGGGAATAGCGAGGTCCTGGCGAGGCCTCGAAGGGATGGAGACTGGCGCGAGTGATTCTAGGTTCTGTTGCGGGCCAGGGATTCAAAGTCGCGCAGCAAGGAGGCGAGCAAACCATGCGCCCCCTGACCCCAGTCGAACGCACCGGAACTTATCAACCAGCCCCGTTATTGAGTGATACTTACCCTGACGTTGCAGGTCAGGCCGTCCTTGATGAGTCCGTCGGGGTTTTCCAGGTCGCATTCAATATCATAATCCGCCGGCACTTCCAAAGCGGGATTACGACTGATCCACGGAATCCTGCTCACCACACAGGGATATTTCTTCTGCGGAATAGCATCGAAAACGACCGTCCCGCGATCTCCGGGATTCAGCTTGACTAAATCCAGTTCGTGAACCTTGCACCGTACTACCACGGAAGTCATGGGAGCAACGGTAAAGGCAGGGAAGCCTGCCGCAGGCTCTGCGTTAACTCTCAGTTCTGGGGCTATCCAAATGACCTCTCCGCTTATGGGGGCAGTGAGGAATGCGCTATCCATGGGTACCTTGGAGTCAGAGTAAGATCTCTTGGTTTGCCATTCCAACAGTTCGATGTCCCTCTTGCGCTTCGCCTCATAAAAGCGGAGATCTTCATTGGTCTTATCCAGCCCGGCTTCGGCCTGCTTGATGGCATCGTAAATGCCTTGCAGTTCTTTCTTCGAAACCTCCAACTGGCGCTCTTTATTCTTTACTGCCTCCTCAGGAGCCAGTTGCTTGGCGAACAGCTCGCGCAAATCAGCAAGCTCCTTTTGAGTTTTTTCGATTTCGATCTGCTTTATCCTCACATCAACTGTTTTCATCTTTTCTATGTTCGTCTTGTGGTCGAATGCCGCCTTCTTGAGATTGAGGACCATTTCGGGATAGAGTACCGTGTGAACGTGCATCATGGACTCTCGGTCGAGCTTGTATGAGGCCATGACATCGCCTTCCTTCACGGACTGACCTTCCTTCACGTCAATGGTCATGATTTCTACTTTGAACGGCAGCGTGACCGACCTTTTCAGGAGGGGATAGCTCTTGCCGCGAA
>CAZEOY010000678.1:0-2343 GCA_964513835.1 uncultured Syntrophobacteraceae bacterium | reverse complement strand
GCCCCGCTCGGCGGCCATATGCTCCGCGTTCTGACCCCCGCCGGCCCCAGCACCGCTTTGTGGCACGAGCACGCCAGCATGCCCAGGTTGACCGCTTCGACGTCGATGGGCAGAAGCCCGGCGGTTTGAGCTGCATCGAGCAGCAAGGGTACCCCATGCTCAGCGCAAATCCGTGACGCTTCGTCGATGGGCAGAAGCTCGCCGTTCACGTTGGAAGCGTGGAGCAGCACCACCAAGCGTGGCGCCGGGGCCATGTGCTCCTTCATCCACCGGGTATCCAGCGCACCTTCACGCCCCCTCGGGATCTTCTCGACCCGCACCCCTGCACCAGCCAGCGAATGCACCGGGCGAGCCACCGAATTGTGCTCCAAAGACGAGATCAGGACACGGTCCCCCGACCGCAGCCAACCCTTGAGAACCACGTTGATGCTCTCCGTGGCATTCTTGGTGAAAACCACCCGTTGAGCATCCCGGATGTGAAACAGATCGGCCACCATCCTGCGAGCACCATCCACTATGTGCAACGCTTCACGCGCCATTCTGTGCGCCGCCCTGCCGGGTGAAGCCCCAATATCCTCCAGGGCATGCCTCACTGCCTCATGAACGGCTAAGGGCTTTGGCCAGCTCGTGGCCGCATTGTCGAGGTAAAGGGTCATTGGGCTCAATCCAGAGGTGCTGATGAGATCGAACCACCATTTTGTCGGCCGGAGACTTCTGTGGATTCCGCCGAATCGATGAGGCGTTCGTTGCCACTGTAAACTGTAAATTTACCTCCCCTCACATATCCTATCAAGGTTATGTTTAGCGACTTGGCAAGTTCGATGGCCAGAGTCGTCGCGGTATTGCGACTTACCAGTGCTGGAATACCGACTTTGGCACACTTGATGAGAATCTCGGAGGTCAAGCGACCAGTGGTCAGAAGCAGCTTGTCATCGAATGAAACGCCTCGGAGAAACCCGTGGCCTACGATCATGTCCACGGCGTTATGTCGTCCAATATCGCTGCGAAACAGGAGGATTCTGTCGGGTTCAGCCAGGGCCGTATTGTGTACCCCATGGGTTCGCCGATACGTATCACTCTGGCGATGCAGATCTTCCACACGGGCAAGTATTTGGTCCGGGGTCAGTCTGATCCGGCTCACCACCGGTCTGCTCAGGATTGCATCCAGGGAATAATAGAAAATCGAGCCCTTCCCGCACCCCGAAGTGACCGTCCTCTTCTCCCAGAGTCGGTCGGCGACAGAGCCCTTGTTGAGCGTTTTAACGTGAATCGTTCCCTCAACAGTGTCCACTTCTATTCCGGCCAAATCGTCTCGATTCCTCAGGAAACCTTCCGCATAACAAAAGCCTGCCGCGAGCTCCTCCAGGTGGTGGCCGGCACACAGAAGGGTCAGAAGCTCACGGCCGTTGATGGTCAGCGTCACAGGCTTTTCCTCGATCACCCATTGGGGTCTTCTGGCCACTAAGCCGTGACGGTCGTAAACCCAGGTCGTGATCGAAGCGACTCCCTCACCGGACTCATTGGTCTCAAGTTCTTTGTTCAAGGTTCCTTCCATTAAGATGACTGTGCGCTAGAGCAAAGCGGAACCTCACCCCCAGCGGCTGTTTGAGACTCCTGTCCGCATTCAGGGCGAACCTCCTCAGCCCTGATCGGTATCCAAGGCCCCGACATCATCAGGTCTTCAGGCTGAAGATAAGACACTTTGCCTCCCGATGACAGCATTCTTATCGAAAGCGATCCCTGTGCCGCTCCGGTCTGTGCGCAGTCGCTGCTGCGGCTGTCCAAAGGGATTCGTTGTTTCATCGGCGTGTCGCAGTCACCTTTCACCGTGATAATTCCATTCATCACGGAGGACGTTATGGCCAACAGATGCTTTGCGGAGGCACAATCACGGGCTGGTCCGCCAAACGGTAAAGGAGAGGCGCTAAGGGCGAGATCTCAGGTAATCCTTCAAGATGGTTGCGTGGTCGAAGGCAAGAGACTCCGGCAATTCGTCCACTGGGAAGACCTTGAGGTTCTTGGCGTCATCGGCCGCCTTCGGCAATCCAACACCCAAAGCCGCAAAAACAACGGTAGCCGTATGGTGCCGTGGATCTCTGGCCGGGTCTGAATAGGCCCTGAACTGACGCAGACGCTCCAGCTCCAGTCCCGTCTCTTCCCTGGCCTCCCGGCGCGCAGCGTCCTCCAGACTCTCTCCATAGTCCACGAAGCCACCGGGAAGCGCCCATCCATGAGGCGGATTCAATCGTTCGATGAGCACAATCCCTCCCCCGGGAATCTCAATGATGATATCCACCGTCAGGAACGGGTTTCTGACCACGGTTACAGACGCCCCACACTGAG
>CAZEOY010000677.1:0-2344 GCA_964513835.1 uncultured Syntrophobacteraceae bacterium | reverse complement strand
CACGGACTAAGCCATGTCAAGGGCTGCCGTGTGAGGCAATTTCGTCCAGCCGCCGGCAATAGCCAACAAGGGCCGACGTTTGCGGGAATGATTGAGAGGGTTTACAAATCCGGAGCAGTGTGTTAGCGAACCGGGGGCAGACGATGGCTTCGTCGCGTCCACAAACCATCCTTCCAGCTCCTTTGCTCATGAGGTATTGACGTTATGCCTGAAGAATATACAGGCCGGGCCACTCAGCCTGCCAGTTCTCAGCCGTCTCGCGTTATTGCGGATTTGTTGCTCCTTGCACCCCACACCGAGATCGTCCACCATATCCCGGGAAGGATACGGTTGCGGCTCAAACGGTCGGGCCTTGAGGTCATCTCCAGGGTCGATGTGGAAGCTCTCATGCGAAGCATTCCCGGCATCCGGAACCTCAGAGTCAACCCGGTGGTCGGATCGCTGACAGTGGGATATGATGAAAATAAACTTCCCTATTCGTTATGGGAGAGGCTGGGGTCACTCCGCACGCGCCCGGAACTGAAGGATCAGGTTGAAAAGCTGCTCAACGATCTTTGGGAATGAACGGGGCTACAGACTTGGGTGAAAAAGAGGGGGGTGGACCTCAGACCGACCACCGATTCGATGGTCATTCCGGCGGTCTCCAGGACGGAATCCAGAGAAGACAGGCGGATGGCGGGCTTCGCCGGCACGATGAGTTCAAAACTGTCATCTATTTCTGAGGAGCTGTGATGAGCGACCATCCAAGGCACGGGAGAATGAGATTCTCCCGCCGCCCCGGTGGATTCGAAAGGCGAGGTGAAACCTTAGATCAAAACGCTCAGGAGTGCGATGGGCGTTCCTTCGAAGGCCTTTTCCAAGACCAATCCGAAGATGGCTTTCCCGATCACCTGGCCGGTCTTTTCCATCCTGTTCTGAAGATACTGATCCCCACTCATCAGCTGCGACGAATCGAAGAGACCTATCTTCTCCAGAATCTCCAGAATTCCCCTGGAATTGACCGCGGTGGAATCATAGTTCAATACGATGCTGCCCGTCGTGGTGTTCACATTGACCGCGTAGACTCCGGGGATCG
Source organism: uncultured Syntrophobacteraceae bacterium (assembly GCA_964513835.1). Lineage (GTDB taxonomy): Bacteria > Desulfobacterota > Syntrophobacteria > Syntrophobacterales > Syntrophobacteraceae > JALOOX01. The sequence continues at coordinate 1,269 of CAZEOY010000677.1, read as the reverse complement.
CTCTGACCATTTCTTCGATTCGCTGTGCGACCCAGGCCTGACCCTTGGCGGATGGCGTCTTGACCCGCAACCTCCCCGGTACCTCATGGACATAATAGCTCATGCCCTCTCCTCGTCTTGATTTTCAAAAACGTGCGACACTTGGGATACGCCGAACAACGGAACCTGATTCCATCGTGCTCCCGCTTGTAACTGTGCATGCCCCTCCCACAAACGGGGCAACCGGGGCGATCATGGATCTCGGTGCGCTTTCGGTCCTGTGTGAACTGCCTTCCACAGACGAGACATCGATAGCGCTGCTTGCCCTGCCGATTACGACCGTAGCGATAATATGCTTCCGAATGGCATGCAGGGCACATGAACATGTTATCCTCAATCTCCGACGGCAAAGGTAGAATGCCTAAGTCGCGGTTTTGTGAAGAACATGTTACAATTGTGTTACATAAACTTTGAATCGGCCCCCGCCTTGACCCATTCATCACCGCCAGGAGCGCCGGCGAAGGTCTCCACTCGGACCGGAAAATGCCCATCCTTCCGGACACGGCGCAGTCGCGAAATCATAAGGCAGGCATGGATTGGTTTTTATTCTTCCATCCATGATATTCAGGACGACCGTTTTGGCATTCACCTCGGACTCCATGGTCAACCCTTATTCTGCCCTATCCTGATGTTACAGGATGGTGAAAATCGAGTGACAACTGCGCGACAAGTAGGCAATGAATGAATAATCCTGTGGACATGCATGAAGGCCTGACTCTAGACTCAGAAAAACGAACGATAGTCGCCACAATCTCCGCAAACGTTGCGACGGCAATGCAACAATGTATGTTGTAGGTCGGGTTCGAATCTGACAACGGGAAGGTACGCCCCGTGTGTAGTTATTTTATAAACATTGTAATTCTAAGCCCTTAAACCACAAGATGTGTTGTTCAAGGAGATCCATATGTCGCCCAGAAAAGTCTTGAGTGACGAGGGAGTCGGTGAGGGCCCCAAAAGCAGGAAGCGCACGGCACAAAGACCGGCAAGAGAGACCATCAAACAACCAGCTCTGACAGAGGAGGTTATCATGGTACCCGAAGAAACCACCCAGACCAGTGAATTTGTGGCAGGCGCCCAAAAGGCAGGCCCCAGCATCAAAGAAGGGATCGTGAACACCCTGAAAGCCACCGGCGAGATAGAAGCCGAGATTCTGAATCTTGCCCGAAGCACTCTTGTGGACACCGTCAAGGCCACGGGCAAGGTGTTCCAGGTCGGCTCGCAAGGTTGTTC
>CAZEOY010000676.1:245-2345 GCA_964513835.1 uncultured Syntrophobacteraceae bacterium | reverse complement strand
GGTCCTCCCATTGCTCCGTCAGGAAATCTAGGTATAGAAAGCGCGGGAGCTTCCTCATCTGCTGGAATTCGAGCGGGGACAGCACCATGCCTCCGTCCAGGTCGAGCCCCAAGCCGCCCTCCGCCCCGACCCCACGACCGGCGAGGTGAATCACCGCGTATTCCGATTCATAGAGTGCCGTGAAGATCTCCTCGCCTTTGATCCCAAACACCCATCGTGTCTTAAAGCCTGCCTTTTCGAGGATGGCAGCAGCAGCCTCCGCTTCACGAGCGGCCAAATAGAGATGCTTGTTCTCCGCAAATCCGGCAACCACCAGAGCTTTCGAAGGCTTCGAAGATTCCTCAGCCTCAGGAGAGAGCTCCCTATACTCCGAAATCATCTGTCTTGTCAGCACGCTGCGGATGGCAAGAGGCTCCTCGTCCGAAGGGCTCTGAAGCAGCTCCCAGGGAAACCTCGCGGTACGCTCGTCGACCACAATGGTGAGAGGCCGCAAGGGTTCCAGGTACTGGTCCAGGGGAGGGGGGCACAAACTCCTGTAAAGGAGCTCCCTGAGGCTCCTCCCCACGCCCGTCTTCATCTGGGATCTCACCTCGGCCAGCAGCTCCATCAAGGAATCGACGTTTTCCCCAACCAACCGATGCACTCCAAAACGGTACACGAGCTGACCGTCCCGCTCCTGGGTGACCTGGAAGACTGACGCATCCTCGGCATGGGTTTTCCTGAGCAGGCCTTCGGCATACTCCTCCAGGACCCTGACGTCTTCAGGCCAGAGCTGCACGATGCTCTGCAGACGCCGCCCAATGGCACCCGCCTCCTGATCCTCCAGAGGCTGTCCGGAAGAGAAGCGCAGCAACCGCTGGAGTAAAGACGTGGCGTCGTCGGGCGGGAAATGCGTGACCCCTTCGGGCGAGCGCGCCCTGACGCGATAAAGCCCCTCCTCCGGGTAAGAGCGATCTTCAACGACATCCTCCAGCCGGTAAGCGAGTTGGTACATGCGCCTGCCACCTCGAGCCTTCCGGCTCGCAACAACCCAGAGGGTACCGCCGGGAGCGAGGATCTTCACGAGGCGTTTTTGCCTGGAAACGTAAGAATCGTAAAGCTGCGGCCCGCCCTTCATCCCCCGGGGCATGTAGCTCTCCCAGAGGATCAGGACGACGGCATGGCGGGTTCCGGGCTGCGCGGAGAGGAGGGTGCCCGCCCATCGTTCCGTCTCGAGGGCCTCGATTTCCAGAAGCTCATTTCGAAGAGTGCGGGCCGGGTCGGGAGAGCTCTTGAGCGAGTCTGCCGCATCCTTCGCCGACAGGGCCATCAGTCCGGAAGCCAATGCCGCAGGGCCGGCAGATGCGGCAAAGTCCGATCCGTCGCGGGCCTTCAGCCGCGCAATGCGGCTTTCAACCTGCACAAGAACGGCCTGCACCTCAGACGCGGGATTTCCGGCACCTGCTCCCTTTTGAGACTTCCATGATCGACGAACACCTTCAACGAATCGTTCGAGATCCTCCCGGTCCTCAAACGTATACAAGGTCGCCAACGGCCTGTCGGAGACCTCCGAGCTTCGCATTCCAGGATGCTCCATTGAAGCACGAACCTCCCAGGACCATTGGAGCTCACGCAGGACTTTCTCCAGGGGCTCCGCGAGGCTTCCCGTCGGGTTCGACGGGGAGACCACGATGAGCTTGGGATGGAAAGGCTCGGGACGCAGCAGGACTTCCCCGCCCGTGATATTCCTCAAGCGCAGCAGACCGAGAGGTGCCTCTGCGAACCGGGGTGTCCCATCGGTTTGGAGGGTGAGAATCGCATGCTTCCAGCCTTCGGGAACCGGCCAGCCGACCTCCACGGCAACCGGCCGTGTCCGTGGGGCCTCGAAAGTCGGCAGGAGCTCCCGGGAGGGGTTGCAATGAAGCCGAACCCCGTTGCTGAGCACCTCGATGCCAACCCTCACAGTCTGCATGGGTGTCCAAGCGACTGGCTTTTCTTCCGTGTCCGGCAGCTCCGGCACACCCGCGACTTTGAAACTGCCCAGTCGATCCGATGCCGCCTGCCGCAGGGAGACGGCCGCCTCGGACATGCGCGCCGACTCAGGCAGTCTCGGCATCATTC
>CAZEOY010000676.1:0-235 GCA_964513835.1 uncultured Syntrophobacteraceae bacterium | reverse complement strand
CCCACGAGAGGAGTCCGGGATCATCGCGACCTTCTACCAGCTCGCGGACCACCGAACCAATCTGCAGCTGCATCCGTCGGCGGCTCTCCGCATCGCCGCGGAGCCCGTAGTAGGTGGCGCGCTCCTCGAGCAGCACCACTTCGTCCAGCATGCCGTGGGCTTTTTCGATGACCGCGAGGGCCCTCTCAAGATCCTCAGGGCGTCCCGAAAGCTCCATGAGCAGCTGCTGGCGCAC
>CAZEOY010000675.1:0-2367 GCA_964513835.1 uncultured Syntrophobacteraceae bacterium | reverse complement strand
CTGGCTCGCCGCCAGGAGGTGCTTGACCTGCCTTCCGGTCCAGGTCCGGTTATACCACCTCGTGAGAGAGAGCGTGTAGCTGTCCACGGCGAGGCCGTCCACACCCGCCACGATCCGATCGAGCCGCTCCGTCCGCCCCGGTGAGGCCTGAAGCCACGATTTCGGCTGTCGAGCCGTGCAATTCCCGGGGAACCTCCTGGGGCAGCAGACCGATCCTCAGCCCCGGCCGGCGAGTCACCAGACCGTCGTCAGGCTCCATCGCGCCGTGCAGGATCCGCAGGAGCGTCGACTTGCCCGCTCCATTCCGACCGAGGAGACACACACGCTCCCCGTGGTGAATCTGAAAATCGACATGATCGAGCAGCGAGGGCCCGCCAAAGCTCACACTGACGTCCCGCAGGCCAATGAGCGACATGGATTGATCAACCTCCCTCTTTCTATAATATCATCGTGAGAAAGCCGTGCGTTTCGTGAAAATAATACTTTCCTGCTGTTTGAACACCATCATTCCGAAAGCTGTGGATCGATCAGCGAATAACCAATATCGAAATGGGAATTCAAGCGCTCCGCTGCGCGGGAAAGAATGGTTTGACGCGGTGGGAATTTTCTGCCTGCCTCGCAATGCATTTTCCCTCGTGTCGGTTTGAATCCGTCCCTCAGGATGGTCGGATCAGGGCAGTCCCAGATTGTTGGCGACCTGATCGGAAGCAGGTTGGAGAGAATGGGGAACCTTTCCAAGGGCATTTCTCAAGCTTCCCGTTCCCGTCCTGCTATGCTGTCCACCTGCCAGGTGGGTCACCGGTCTTGTGTCATAGGTTTGGCCTTTCCGGTGAATCATTGCCCTCCCTGCTCGAAACAGTTTCGAGTTTCGGGTTTGGAGTTTCGGGTTGAAAACCAACCCCCGTGAGCCTTTTCGTTGTCTAGGGTGGCCGAGGGGGCAGATCGTTAGAGAGAAATTTTGTGCTGAGAATGTGACTTTGTTAGGGTATGGTATGTAATCCTTTAAAACCCATTGAGTTTATTTCAACAAAGGCATGAAATGTGCAAATCAGCGAAACATTCTCCATGGGGAATAGAAGTCTTGCACGAGATGATTTGGTTTTCCGGGAAAGCGAAAGGAGTGTCAGTGAAGGTTTCCAGAAGAAGTTTCCTGAAGTACTGCTTGGGATCTGCAGCCGCCCTGGGATTGGACTACTCGACCCTGGGAATTCTTGAGAAGGTTCTGGCGACGGGAGGGGGGCCCCCGATCATATGGATCGCCGCGGCCAACTGCACAGGGTGTACGGTTTCGCTCGCCAACCGCGTTTCTTCGAGCAAGCCCGTAGACGTTGCCGATCTTCTCATCAACACCATCAACCTCGCCTATCATCCGAATCTCATGGGTGCTGCCGGTTCCCTGGCGGTCCAGAACGCTCTTGAGGCCGAGAGTGCCAACGGCGGGTTTATCCTGGCTGTGGAAGGTGGGATTCCCACGGCGTTCGGAGGCCGGTGCTGCTATGTCTGGAACGAAAACGGCCGCGACATGACCGCCCTCGAAGTGGTCGAGCGTCTGGCTCCCAAGGCCAAGGCCGTTCTCAGCATCGGGACCTGTGCAAGCTTTGGGGGTATGTCCGGGGCCGCTCCCAACCCCACGGGTATCCAGAGCGTCGAGCGTGTCACTGGTGTGTCTACCGTCAACATCCCCGGCTGTCCGGCTCATCCCGACTGGATCATCGGAACGGCTGCCAAGCTCCTGACGGGCGTCAACGTGAGCCTCGATTCGAACGGACGGCCGAAGGATTTCTTCAGCTCCACCATCCACAACGCCTGCCCCAGAAACGGACAGCCCTGGGCCACCACCTTCGGAAAAGACGGACTTTGCCTCAGGGACATGGGCTGCAAGGGCCCCAACACACGAGGTGACTGCGCCAGCCGCAAATGGAACGGCGGAACCAACTGGTGCGTTGGAGCCAACGCCCCCTGTATCGGTTGCACGGAAAGCGGCTTCCCCGATCGCTTCTCGCCATTCTTCAGCTCCGCAGGGGCGCTTCCAAGCGGTCACCGGAATACGACCCAGTCCTGCTCCAGTTGCCACAGCTCTTCGGACCTGGGAGGTGGGGGTGGCGAGCCGGGCGGTGATCGGCAGCTGCCTGCGGGCCATCCACCCACCAATGGTCAAAGCTGCAAAGTCTGCCATTGATCAAATCCATGACCTCTCAATATCCCTAAACAGTCCCCCATGGCCCCTTGTGGCTTCCTTAGGCCATGAAAAGGCTCATGGAAGCCGGTTTTCAACTTGAGAGACTCGAAACCCGTAACTCGAAACTTTTCAGAGCAGCATTGGAGGCTAACGTGGCAAGCGTGATTACGGTGATGGATCCGGTCACA
>CAZEOY010000674.1:0-2369 GCA_964513835.1 uncultured Syntrophobacteraceae bacterium | reverse complement strand
GGCGCCTTGTCAGGCGGTATCACGACGATGTCTTCGCGGTGCTCATGCACCTGGCGCGGATGAATCCGCACCAGAAGACGCTCCTTGCCCGAATGTGGGGGGATTCCATGGGCATCGCGCACGTGGATCTGAACAAAACCCTTTTTCAGCGCGATGTGGTTCAGAAGCTGCCCGAGACTTTCGCCCGCAAGCACCGTATCATCCTGCTCTACCAGTTCGGCGAAGCGATAACCGCCGCAACGGCGGATCCCGCCAATCAACTCATGCTTGGGGAAGCCCAAGCCATTCTGGGCTGCCCTGTCAGTCCCGTCTTTTCGTTTCCGGACGACATCGAGGCGGCCATCGAGGTGGAATACAAGTCGGAGCAGCAGCTCCGGGACCTCTCGAGCCGCATCGTCACCGACTCGGTGGTGATCGAGGACATCAGTGAGCTCACCAGGGACGAGCTCCAGAAGATTGCCGGCTCCCAAGCCGTTGTGGAATTCGTCCAGGGGCTTCTGCTGCTCGGTGTTCGTGAAGGCGCCAGTGACATTCACATCGAGCCCGGCGAGGACAAGGTCCGTATCCGATTCCGTGTGGACGGTGTCCTTCAGGAAAAGAGCAAGCTCGAAAAGACCCTTCTCCCTCCTCTGGTATCCCGCCTGAAGATCCTGGCCGATCTGAACATCACCGAAAAGCGCCGGCCGCAGGACGGACGCCTCTGCCTCACCCTGCCCAATCGCACCATCGACTTCCGGTTCTCGTCGGTTCCCACGAGCTATGGAGAAAAAATCGTCCTTCGGGTGCTCGGACAGATGGAGTCCAAGGACGTCCCGGAACTGACGGACCTGGTCTTTTCCAGGGCCAACTTCGACGCGCTGGAGCGCGTCATGGCCATTCCCTACGGTATTTTCTTCGTCACCGGCCCCACGGGCTCCGGAAAAACGACAACGCTCTTTTCCATGCTGAAGCATCTCAACAGGCCCGGGGTCAATATCACGACCATCGAGGACCCCATCGAGTACCGCCTGCCCGGCATCAATCAGATCCAGGTCAACGCGGCAGTCGATCTCGATTTTCCCGCTGCACTGCGGGCCTTCCTTCGCCAGGACCCCGACGTCATCCTGGTGGGCGAGATCCGGGACGTCGAGACCGCTGAGATCGCCTGCAGAGCAGCCCTTACCGGGCACATGGTCCTGGCCACTCTCCACACCAACAACGCCGTGCAGGCCTTGACCCGCCTCAACGACATGGGCGTCCAGCCTTACATGGTGGCGCCGTCCATGGTGGGAGTTCTCGCCCAGAGGCTGGTTCGAAAGATCTGCGATCATTGCCGGGAGGAATACACGCCGGACCCTGGAGCTTTCCAGAGAATCCTTGCAGTGGATGAGCACGAGGTAACCCTCCATCGTGGGCGGGGCTGTATCCAGTGCGGTCATACCGGTTATTCCGGCCGCATCGCGATTCATGAGCTCATCGTGATCAACAACGACATCCGCAGCCAGATCGCACACGGGGCTTCCCTCATGGAGGTTCAACACAGCGCAGTCCGGGCCGGATTTCAGTCCATGCGATATGATGGGATCAAAAAGGTCCTTCGCGGCCTCACAACGATCGACGAGATCCAGCGCGTGACTGTGGCCGACGATGGAATGTGCTGAGCAAGCGCTCTTTGTCTTCCCGCATGAACCCCAACTCACTGCTCGATTCCAGATCTTTGGCGCTGGATGGTCGAACCCGGAAACCAGATACTGGAAACCATCCTTCCATCCCCCGCCGGTCAGGCCACCGGAACACCCCGTATAAAAACCTTTTCCGGGCGGCCAAGGTTCATTGCTAACGCTTCGGGAGGACCTTCGACGACGATGAACGTGCCTTCCATTCCCTTCTTGATTTGGCCCATTTCGCTGCGAAGCCCCAGAAGCCTCGAGGCGTCCTGCGTCGCGCAGCAGACCGCCTCCTCCGAGCCGTAACCCGCCTCCATCAACAGCCCGATCTCCTCGCTGACGGCATGACCATGGTGCACTCCCAGGCTTCCGCTGTCGGTCCCGACCGCCACGGGCACGCCGAGCTGCCGAGCAAGCGAGATCTGCTCCAGTTGGTGCTCCAGCGTTCGCCGGGCGATCTCTGCCTCAACGGTTCCCGGGGGCAGCTCTCGGGCATAAGCCTTCATGGTAACGGCGGTGGGAACCCAGAACACCTGAAGGTCGGCCATGCGCTCGAGATTCGATGCCCCCATGAAAAAGCCGTGCTCGATGGATGTTGCCCCTGCATCGACGGCCTCCCGAACGGGTGCGCCCCCGTTGGCGTGAACCATGGCTTTGAGACCTCGTTTCCGGGCGGCTTGAATGGCGGCGATGTCGATCTTGCGCATCGTCATCATCGCGGCG
>CAZEOY010000673.1:2120-2386 GCA_964513835.1 uncultured Syntrophobacteraceae bacterium | reverse complement strand
CATTCCCGGCGAATTCGTCCTGCTGGCCGTGAGCGACAATGGCTGCGGCATGGACAGGGAGACCCTGGAGCACGTCTTTGAACCGTTCTTCAGCACCAAGGGCATGGGCAAAGGGAGCGGCCTGGGACTGGCCACCGTCTACGGGATCGTCAAGCAGAACAACGGGTTCATCGACGTGAGCAGCGAACCGGGCTGTGGGACGACCTTTCGCATCTATCTGCCCCGAAGCGATGTTCCCATGTTGGAGAAACAGCCTATCCGGGCCC
>CAZEOY010000673.1:0-2110 GCA_964513835.1 uncultured Syntrophobacteraceae bacterium | reverse complement strand
CCTACGCCATGCTGGCGGTCAGCGACACCGGGGTCGGCATGGACGCGGAAGTCCAGGCGCGTGTCTTCGAGCCCTTCTTCACCACCAAGGAGAAAGGCAAGGGGACGGGACTGGGGCTGGCCACCGTCTACGGCATCGTCAAGCAGAACAACGGGTTCGTCAACGTATACAGTGAACCGGGCAAGGGATCGACCATCAGGGTCTATTTGCCGCGGTTCGCCGGCGAGGCTGAAGAGAGTATGGTGCCGGTGACCTCCGACCCTCCACCCAGCCAAGGCGAAACCATCCTGCTGGTGGAAGACGAGCAGGCGTTCCTGAAGGTGAGCAAGACCATGCTGGAAAGGCTCGGATATCGGGTGCTGGCTGCCAGCACCCCCGGCGTTGCCATGGAGCTGGCCGGGGAGCATGCCGGCGAGATCCATCTGCTGATCACGGATGTCGTCATGCCGGAGATGAACGGCCGGGAGCTGTCGGATCGGCTGCAATCCCTTTACCCCCACCTCAAGTGCCTGTTCATCTCCGGCTATACTGCCAACGCCATCGCTCACCGGGGTGTGCTGAATGAGGGGGTGTGTTTTATCCAGAAACCTTTCTCCATCCAGGAGCTGGCGACAAAGGTCAGAAAGGCGCTGGATTGAATGCAGGCAGACGACCGAAACCTCCGGCTGGCTGAGGACGATGATTTCACCCTTTGCCCCTGCTCACGTCACTGGATGCTATTTGACCGAAGTCCGGTTCGAGTGTCGCATACTCGTTTAGTAGAGAAACCAACATCTTGCAGGCTTGTGCTGTTACTTCTCAATAACGGTAGACACCCGTGCGCTTTTGCGCAGGTTGGGTTGAGCCATAGCGAAACCCAACATGGCTCGCGGCGGGTGTTGGGTTTCACTTCGTTCAACCCAACCTGCGACTGCATTTGCCGTTGATGGTTCCGTGCATTAGAATTTTTTCAGATACCGGCGTGTGACCCGCTGCAATGAAATTCCGGCTTCGAGACTGGAAAAGGATTTCTCATATCATGGCTGGTCTCTCAGGTCATCATCGAAAGAGCTGGGGCCCGGACTGGCAGGCTTCAAAGGAAGATAGGTTCTCGACCAGGCGCAAGCCGAGATGGCGCGTGGGAGCCCAGAAACCATGCTTCAGGCGTAAGTCAATCGTCTGCTCCCTGATCGTCCTGACAGGAACCCTCCTGGCGCTGTTTCTGTGCCAGCCGCCTGCCGCCCTGGCTAAACCTCCCGTTCTCAGCGCGTCGGAGATCGACTATCCCCCGTTTAGCATCATCGACAGGGATGGACGTCCCGACGGTTTCTCGGTTGAATTGATGCGCGCTGCTCTGGCCGCGATGAATCGTGAGGTGACTTTCCGCACGGGGCCTTGGGAGGAGGTGCGCGGGTTGCTGGAAAGAGGCGAAGTTCAGGCCCTGCCCCTGGTGGGACGGACCCCGGAGCGTGAAGCCCTGTTTGATTTCACGTTTCCCTACATGGCGCTGCACGGTGCCATCGTGGTCCGTCAGGACAGTTCGGGCATCGAGGACATCGGAGATCTGAGAGGCCGCCAGGTGGCCGTGATGAAGGGTGACAACGCCGAAGAGTTTCTTAGGCGGGAAGATCGCGGCATCGAAATCCGCACCACCTCCACCTTCGAGGATGCTCTCCGGGAGCTTTCCGAAGGCCGGCACGACGCCGTGGTCGTTCAACGACTGGTGGCGCTGCGGCTCATCGCGGAAACCGGGCTCAGGAACCTGAAGGTCATTGACCGACCCATCGAAGGTTTCCGCCAGGACTTCAGCTTCGCGGTCAGGGAAGGTGACCGGGAGACCCTGGCGCTGCTGAACGAGGGACTCGCCATCGTGATTGCGGACGGGACCTATCGTCATCTGCACTCGAAGTGGTTCGCCGCTTTGGAGCTGCCATCCGACCGTCGCATCGTGGTCGGTGGCGACCACAACTACCCACCCTATGAATTCCTCGACAAGCATGGGCGCCCGGCCGGTTATATCGTGGATCTCACGCGGGCCATTGCGCTGGAGATGGGGCTCGATGTCGAAATCCGCCTCGGTCCGTGGTCGGATATTGTGAACGCCCTGGAATCGGGAGAAGTCGATGTCATT
>CAZEOY010000672.1:0-2387 GCA_964513835.1 uncultured Syntrophobacteraceae bacterium | reverse complement strand
GATTCGTGGGGCCGGAACCCTTTTGGCCAACCCTTCCTCGATCTTGCTGACGAGTGGCTGGAGTGGAATGGCTTCACGTTGTGCCTGACTCAATGCGACCAGGAATTTCCCCATGGCGACGGGATCGAGCTGTCTCTCAAACCCCAGGGTCAAGATGCGGTTCAGCGTGGCCGGGGGGACTCCCACCTCCTGCGCCTCCACAACCGCCTCCGAAAGGCCAGCCCCTTGGCTTTCCGCACGGGCCGCCGCCATCACGCACAGCAGCGCCGTCACCATCAGGATGCCCGTCAGGCACAGATCATATCTGCGTTTCATGACCATTCCCCACCATCAGTACTGCATTGAGATTCCCAAAGCCGTCTTCCTGATAGATGCCGGCGAAGGGGTCCGGAATGATTTCCTCGTCCACCACAAAAGCATATTCGTACCTCCCCTTGGGAAGGCGCAGCAACACGGTCCAGGCCCCTTCATCCTCGCTCCAGCTCATCTCGTAGCCTTTCGGCTGCCAGTCGTTGAAGCTTCCGATGACCGCAGCGGATTTCACATTCGGCATGGTGAGCACCAGCTTCACCTGCTGAGTGGTCCCGTTCAGGGACAGGGAGCTCAGCTGCGGTTGTTGGGGCTGCAATGACTGATAGACAGCTGCCGAACCTATGACAAGCAGAAGGACCGCCACCGGGGCGAGCTGAAGAGGAGTGACCACCAGCGACCGCGGAGCGGTGGCCCAGCGCTGCAAACGACGCCACCAGGGCCGCCTGGATGTGCGCACCCCTCTCATCACTGCAGACAGAAGCTCCGGCGGCGGGTCGCGGTATTCCATTCGCCGAAGGCCATTGATGAGGTCGAGGTTTAGCTCCTCATCCTTTACGTGAAAAACACCGCCCAGAACCGCCGACCTGTTTTCAGCCCTCTGATTCCTCTTCATCACTTCCCTTTTGGCCACACCGGCCTCATGCGTTCGACGCACAGCACGTACTGTCTTCCTGACTTCCGTTCTCCATCAATACCCTGAGCTTGCGCAGTCCCCGGTGAACCCTCATCTTGGCTCCACTCAGGGAGATGTTCAATGCAGTCGCCACCTCCTCCAGTGAAAGCTCCTCTCGGTACCGAAGGATGATCGCCTCCCGGTAGTCCGGCGGCAGCCGCGACAGGGATTCTTCAAGCCGCTCCAGATCGAGGCGGGCACACAGGATTTTTTCGTTCTCCAGAAATCCATCATCAACTGTACCCGGCTCCCAGCTCTCAAGGGGCACATGCCGCGACGATTTATCCCGCCTCAGAAAATTGCGGGAGATATTCAGCCCGATCGTGTATATCCAAGGGAAGAAGCGGCTCCCCTGTTTGAATCGATGCAGTTGCTCGTAAGCTCGAATGAACGTGTCCTGTGACAGATCCAGAGCACTTTCCCGGCAACCGGTCATGCGATACATCATATTGTAGATGGCTTTCTGATACCGCACCACCAACACCGCATAGGCGTCCACGTCCCCCTCCAGCACGGAGGCTATGACTTCCTGGTCCGGATCCGAGTTCATCAGGCCATCCAAGCGCGAAATATTTCTGGAAATAGGATTACATGCACATATACGTTCCCGCATGAATCCAGGTCACAAGATCTCATCGGCTATTCCAAAATTAGTATGGAGTTGGTAACTCCGAAGCCGCTCTTTTCCTTCACAAGAGAAGCTGGATCGGCTTTCCAGACCCGATCATCGATCAGGAAGGCATATTCGTAGCGACCGGGGGGCAACAGCACCTGCAAAGACCATCGGTCCCCGTCTTTCTCCATGACATGAGCGTCCGGAGCCCACTGGTTGAAGCTCCCGACAACACTTACCTTTTCAGCGTGCGAGTCAAAATAGTAGAATTCCACCACCAGAAGACGCTCTCCGGTTTCCGGTCGCGCAGTGGAATGGGCCGGCGGTACCAGGATGATCGAGAGAACCAAAGCCACACCCAGCATACCGACGGACTGAATCCCAGACGCCAGATTCCTTTCCTTGCTCACGACCTTCTCCATGTGAGGCGAATGCAGCACTTCGCAGAAGATCCCCCAGCCTCTCGCATGGCCACACCAACTGCTCCAGGCCGAGCCGGCGCGCATCGGAGCCGCGCATTTCCTCATGCTCCATCCAGCTCTTTGAGGCCAGCCGACCCCACACACCCTTCTGTCATGTTGAGGTCGCACCCAGTCTAACCCATGAAATCTCCCTTCGCCACCCACTCCATTTCGAGGACAATCTCCCACGAAAGAAGCTCATGTCTACCCGAGGAATCAGAGACACCGGAATGGCGGCGGCTCATCGACTGCTTCGGGTGCAAACCCACCACCGGTTGCTCAGCCTGGGTCGACACCATCAATATAATGCCGAAGCGATGCTGAGTAG
>CAZEOY010000671.1:0-2388 GCA_964513835.1 uncultured Syntrophobacteraceae bacterium | reverse complement strand
GAGATCCCGCAGGTGGCGATGCACATGCTGGTGCGACCCGCCGCACACTACCGTAACCTGACATCCGCCGATGCCGCTCTTTTTCACTGATTCCACCTCGATGGAGAAATCATGAATCGGCAGTTTGGCCAGTTCCCTCTTCAGATCCGCAAGCTCCAGCCCCACATCCAGGAGGGCACCCAGGATCATGTCTCCACCGGCTCCAGCGAAGCATTCGAAGTATGCGATTCTCATCGGTCTTCCCCCGAGACTCGAACGGGCTGAGCCGGCCTGACTTCGCACCCTTTCAAACCCAGGGCGATGCGGTTGATGAGGCTGGCCTGATAGCCCGCCCCAAATCCGTTGTCGATATTCACGACCGACACTCCAGCCGCACAGCTGTTGAGCATACTCAACAGGGCGGCCACTCCGCCGAAGCTTGCCCCATAGCCGATGCTCGTCGGCACCCCGATCACAGGGCACGGCACCAGCCCCCCTACGACGCTGGCGAGCGCCCCCTCCATGCCCGCCACAACAACGATGGCATAGGCGTTCTGGAGCTCATCCATGACATCCAAAAGCCGATGAAGCCCTGCCACTCCCACGTCGTAGATCCTCGTCACACGGCTGCCCAGGATCTCAGCAGTCACTGCGGCCTCCTCGGCCACGCGCGAATCCGCCGTCCCGGCGCTCACAATCACCACTCGTCCCCGTCCTTCGACAGGCTGCGGATTGATGACGGCTATCCTCGCCGTCTCGTGGTAGAGGCAATCCACCCCAGTCTGACGGATAGCACCAAAGATCTCGGGGGTGGCCCAGGTGGCCATGATATTCGTATGATGCCTGGAGAGCGTCTCCACAATCCCCAGAATCTGGTCCAGGCTCTTGCCGCTGCAGAAGATGACCTCAGGCACGCCTGTCCGTACACACCGGTGGCTGTCCACCCTGGCAAATCCCAGGTTCTCAAAGGGAAGGGTCTTCAGCCGCTCGACGGCCGCCTCGACGCTGACCGATCCCTCACGAATCTGATTGAGTAACTGAACCAGATGATCCCTGTCCAAAGTCGTCCCTCTGCTCGATGACCCTGTTCAAACTGCCCATACTGTACCCTGCCAGATCAAGGGTGACGTAGTGAAAACCAAGACCGGTCAAGTGTTCGACAATCCTTCTCCGGATGGCCTGCTCCATAATTCGCATCAACGCGGAACCTTCAACCTCGATGCGCGCCGTATCTCCATGGTGGCGGACCCGGACTTGCCGAGCCAGGCGAAGGCCCCGGATGAACTCCTCAGCCATCTCCACCTGCTCCAGTTTTTCACGTGTGATGCAGCTCCCGTACGGAATGCGAGACGCCAGACAGGCCGAAGCCGGCTTGTTCCAGCAGTCCAGCCCAAGGTATCTGGCAAGCTCCCGGACTTCCGCCTTGGACAGTCCAATCTCCCGGAGAGGGCTCCTGATGCCGAGCTCCTTCACGGCGCGGTTGCCGGGTCGGTAGTCCTTATCGTCGTCCGCGTTGGAGCCGTCCAGAAGAGCAGGAGCCCCGCGACCCTGCAGTACTTCGAGCATGGAGCTGTATCTCGCTTTCTTGCAGACATAACAGCGATCGGGTCCATTTCTCACGAAATCCCCCAGAGCCATTTCCTTCGATTCGAGCACCCAGTGCTGAACCGAAAGATGTTCAGCCAGGCGGACTGCGTCTTCCAGGTCGCAGCGCGGCAACACCTCCGACCTTGCCGTGACCGCCACAACGTTGTCACCCAGACGGTCACGGGCGATGTGCAGCAAGACACTGCTGTCGACACCTCCCGAAAAGGCGACCGCGACATAACGGAGCTCGGCCAGCCATCTCTTGAGGCGGGTCACTTTGGAGAACAGAGGTGGGGGTAATGGATTCATGCAGGCTTTGGTGAGACCGGTTTCGAGTTTCGGGTTTCGGGTTTCGAGCTGATTTTCAGCTCTCAAAAGGGTTCGCTGATCATGGGCAGGATTTCTCCGGACTTCCCCAGGATGCTCGTATCGTAAAGGGTGGTGTAAGGCGTCGGCTCCAGGTTGATCTCAACCAGGCAGGCGCCTTTCCCTTTGGCCACCATTCCCATGGATGCCGCAGGCTCGACGGTCCCCGAGGTCCCGATGACCATCATGACGTCAGCGAGCTGGACGGCTTCGTAAGCCATGGTGAGAATGGACGGATCCAGTCCTTCTCCGAACCAGACCACATGAGGCCGCAGGAGCTCCCCGCAATCCCCGCACCGTGGCATGGGCGGCAGAGCCGAACGGTCCTCGGCAACCATCCCACACCCCTGGCAGCGCACATGCCAGATATTGCCGTGGAGCTCCAGGATGTTTCGACTTCCCGCCTGTGCATGCAGGCCATCGATGTTCTGGGTGATGAGCGTGAATTGCGGGACC
>CAZEOY010000670.1:0-2391 GCA_964513835.1 uncultured Syntrophobacteraceae bacterium | reverse complement strand
GGGATTGTTGATCTCGTGCGCAATCCCCGAGGTCACCAGACCGAGGGAGGCCAGCTTCTCGTTCTGGAGGATCTGCCGTTCCAGAATCTTCGCCTGGGTGACATCACTGATCCTGACGATGGAAGCATCCAGTTTGCCCTCTTCATCGAGGACCGGGTATACCGTGACGCTTTCCACCCTCCCCGGATCGCGCATGCCTGTTCTTTCGAAACTTGTGGTCTGGGTATCGGCCCCCCACAGTGGACGTTGGCATTCGGGACAGAACTGATCCCTCCCCCTCAAGCCCTGATAGCAGGGCTTGCCCAGGTAATCCGTGCCCTCCCCCACCATATAGTAGTCCATGGCGGCCTTGTTGATCATGGTAACCAGGCCGGCGCCGTTGAGCATGATCAGCGGTTCGCTCATGCCGTCGAAGACCTTCTGGAGCAGTTCGTTGCCCCTTCGAAGCTTTTCCTCGGAGCGTCGCAACGCGGTTTCGATCTCTCTGAGCTCGGTGATATCCTGGTTCACGACAATGGCCCGTACAATCTCGCCTCGATCATTGCGAACGGGTACTGCGGAATTCAGAATGGTCTTCCGTGCTCCATCGAAGCACTGGATGTCCACGACTTCATTGATGGAAATCTCCCCCCCGGTGAGGGCTCGCGCCAACGCCCATTCCTCGGGCGCGATGGGCTCCCCCGTCTCGGCCCACCAGCCCTTGTATTCTCCGTAGTCCTCCAGGCCCACGTATCGGGCGCCTCTCCATATGGATTGGGCGGCAGGGTTGGCCAGTGAGATCCTGCCCGCCTCGTCGGTGATCCAGACCCCGACGGGCAGGGCCTCCAGAACGGTGCGGAGAAGCTCCTCGCTCTGGCGCAGCTGGTCGTGCTTTTCCGTCAGGGACCTCTCGGCATTCACCCGTTCGGTGATCTGAGCCGCAAGAGACCGGTTGGCTTCCGCAAGCTCCGCCGTCCGCTCCAGGACCCGGCTCTCCAGCTCACCCCGCGAACGCTCGATTTCCTCCATGAGCTTCATGCGCTCCACCGCAATGGACACCTGGTCGGCGACCGTCTTCATGAGGTCGAGATCCTGGTGCGAGAACCGACTTCGCGTCCTGGTGCCGAAAGAGAGGGTGCCGACGACATTCCCTGCCGCGATCAAGGGATGGCACGCATAGGCCTGGATGCTGTAGGATTGAACCAGCTCTGTCCGGGGATCGGAAGCCGAGCAGATGTCTTCGGCGACCATGCGGATCCCGTCCCGGGCAACGCATCCACACACAGCCACTCCATAGTCCAGCCATTCGATTTTTCGGGCCTCTTCCTCCGGAATCCCGGCAAAGGCGTTGAGATGAAGCTTCCCGACGCGCTGGTCCGCCACGAAGTGGAAAAAGGCATGGCAGTCCAGGTGAGCCATGATCTCGGTAGCCAGCTCATTGATGACCTCCAGGGGGTCTTCCGCTTCCAGCAATCGAGCGGCCGTCCTGGAAAGGAGCCGGAACCGGGCCTCGCTCTCGCGCAAGGCGACTTCGGATCGCTTGCGCTCCGTGACGTCCTGGGTGGTGCCGAATCCGCCGAGCAGCTCCCCATTCTGGTCAAACTCCAGCTCAGCCCTCTCCCGCACCCATTTCACGGTCCCGTCGCACACGATCCGATGCTCGATGTCGTAGGGCTCGCCGCGCAAGGCGGCCGACCATTTCTCATGCACAACCTCTCGGTCATCGGGGTGGATCGTGCCCAGGAAGGTCTCGTAGGTCAAGGGGACCCCTTTGGGAATCCCGAAAATCCGGTGGTTCTCGTCGGACCACAGGAGCTCGTTTCGCTGCACGTTCATCCGCCAGCTCCCGATCTGCCCCACGGCCTGGGCGCGCTCCAAGTCCTCCTGGATCTGACGCAGGGCCCTCTCCGCATCCACCTGACCGGTGATGTCATGCCACACGGTCACGGAGCCGGTAATGTCGCCACCCGAGCGCAGGGGGCCCGAAGAAGTCTCGAGCGCCGCTTCCACACCGTCGAACCGCGTGATCCAATACCGTTGATTGACAACCTTTTCCCCTTTGAGGGCCCGCGGCGTCGGCTGCTCTTCCAGCCGGAGCGGTGTGCCGTCCATGAGCCGGCACCGTGTCCGCTGGATGAGATCTCGAACGTTGAGGCCGAACGGATCGAAAACGTAGGTCGAGATGAACGTCGCGTTGACCCTCCGAACGTTCATGCCGGTATCGTAAATGAGAACGGCATCGTTGATGGCCGAGAGAACGGCTTCCGTCTCGGCGTCCCGCTGCTGAATCTCTGCAAGAAGATTCGCGCGGTCACTCTCGGCCTCCACGCGTTCGGTGATATCCCGCACCAATCCCACCAGCCGGACGGGGGATCCGTCCTTGGCCAGCTCAAAGCTGCCGCTCAGCTCAAC
>CAZEOY010000669.1:0-2394 GCA_964513835.1 uncultured Syntrophobacteraceae bacterium | reverse complement strand
GCTTCCTTCACACGCGGGTCATGGGCCAGTCCAAGATAGTCGTTAGAGCCGACCATGACCAAGCGCTGGCTGCCCACCTGGACTTCCGGCCCCCAGGATTGAGAAATGGGACGGAAATAAGGGTAAAACCCCAAGTCCTTCGCCTGGCCGATGTAGTCAGCAAAAGGCTTACATCTCTCGTTGAGTAACGTCATCGTTTCCTTTCAAATCAAATGAGGATTATCGACATGTCATCGATACATCACCCATGATTACGAGCGCCAGAATCATTCTTTAACTCCTATCACTAGCCCGCCAGTCCTGTCAAACCGATTGTATGAGGCTTCCCGACAGCGTAGAATGCAATCTAATTCACAAACTTGGGAACCCGGCGGTCGCAATCTCTCCGCCCCGCAAGCCTGCCCGGCCCCCAAAAGATGCTTCTTCTCGGTGGAGGCCAAAACGCACGATCACTCGAAGCGAATGGCTGAAACCACTTCCATGCGGCTGGCGCGAAGTGCCGGATAGTACCCTGCGCAGGCTCCCAGGAGGACCGCGAAGAGCAGGGCGA
The DNA here is from genome assembly GCA_964513835.1 of uncultured Syntrophobacteraceae bacterium. Classification (GTDB taxonomy): domain Bacteria; phylum Desulfobacterota; class Syntrophobacteria; order Syntrophobacterales; family Syntrophobacteraceae; genus JALOOX01. Next base: position 1,844 of record CAZEOY010000669.1, on the reverse strand, counting down.
GACCGGCGTGGTGGAGGAAAACTTCCTCGGGCACCGGGCTCTTCAAATGAAGGCCGAGGAAATGGATCAGGATGCGGGCGAGGATGCAGCCGAAGAAAGCGGAGCCCAGACTCAGGCTGAGAGCCTCTGCCAGGAACTGGACGAGGATGTCCCGATCTTCAGCGCCTACGGCCTTTTTCAGCCCGATCTCGCGCGTTCGGGTTTGAACCGAAGCCATCATTCCATTCCATATCCCGAAGCCCCCAAGCAACAGGGTGGCTGCAATGGAGAGATAGATGAACACCTCGACCCACCAGGCAATTCGCTGCACCCGGCTCAGATGCTCCCAGTTCCCTTCGACCCGGATCCCCTCATGGGGCTGGTTGGCCTGAACAATCTGCGAAATGGCATCCGCCACAGGCTTCACGTCGTCCCAGCCCCGGCAGCGGATGTAAAGCCGGTCGGGGTACCTGATGCTCTGGATGCGATGCGAGGCCGTCTTCAGTGGGACAAAAGCATAGTCAACCCGCGTCGCAACCCCCTCTCCCCCGAGGATCCCGACCACCTGGTATAGATCGTTGTCTATGGGCACCTGCAACCCCACCACATCGGTGTGACCGAAGATCCGGCGGGCCAGTTCTATCCCGAGCACGCACGTCCTACGCCCCTCCTCCACATCTTCGGCATCGAAGAACCTTCCCGACGCAGGATCAAAGCCCATCAAATCCCAGAAAACCTCGTCAACACCGAACAAAATGAAGAACTGTGTCCTGTCGTGCCATGTCGAAACGGCCGATCCAGCCTTAACGGCTGTCAGACTCACCCCGGTCACCCCAGGGTGTCGCCGCAGTTCATCCACGGTAGCGGGCTCGAACCAACGGGGCTTGGCTCCACGGTCATGAGTGGCGGAATACGGCTCGAAATAGGCCTTGAGGATGGTCACTCTTCCCAGGAGATCCAGATCCTGGTTCAAGTTCTTCTTGACGTCGCGCCCCATGATGATGACGACGATGAGTCCGGCCGTACCAAGGGTGATGGCCAAAATAACCCCCAGATAGCGGCGCTTCTGCCGGTAAACATGGCGAAGGCTGACACGCAGGAGGTCGATCAGTTTGCGCATGGCTGGAAAACCGAATCAAATCGAGAAGTGAGGCCCCATTTTTCACTTTGCTTTCTGTGGGCGTTCGTATAACTCTTCACCCCTGTGTTGTCAATTTGCATGAGCCGACGCTCTGCCCGATCAACCAGCGGGCAACCTGAAGTCAGGCGAGCCAATCCGGAGGCCGGGTATTCCATTGAATCATCGATTTCCATCTGACTCCGAAGACACTCACCCGGCGGACACAATACCATCACATCGAGCTCCTTCGAGGACGCGAGTCACCGCAGGCTGGGCCCTTCTCTTGAGCGGCCTGGCCGTCTGGACCTTTGCCCAATGTTCGTTGACGTATATTCCAATGGCGAGGCGCAGCCTGCCGCCCGAGGTGGACGACAGCCTGGCCTTCCTGGTGCGTACCCAGCAGATGGAGGAGTGTTTTTTTCAGGGCTGCCCGGCGCTGCAGGACCTCCGCGCCCAAAGAGAGATCGAAGTTTCCGACCCGAAGGTTCTCCGGGCTCATGACCTTTCAGCCTTCCCCTTCCCCATTTACCATCCAGGTTTTTCCCTGCTGGTGCTCGGGGCCAAAGCCTTCGCGGGAGACCTGACGAGTGCATACAAGGTTCTCTGGGTTGTGAGTCCCTTGTTTTTCGGAACGGCATTCGCCTGTCTCCTGGCGGCACTCTGGGGCAAGGAGGCCGCGGGCATTGCCTTGATGCTTCTCGCCTCGAAGGTGTTTCCAGATACCGGACTCCATTATTTCACACCC
>CAZEOY010000668.1:0-2398 GCA_964513835.1 uncultured Syntrophobacteraceae bacterium | reverse complement strand
CTGGAGCAAATAGGACGGGCGGACACGGGCCTAGGTTACGTCTTGGCCAATACTCTCGCTGTTCAATCGACTATTGCCATGGCGGCTAATCTGAAAAAGGAGCTTTGCGAGGCCTTAGCCGGCCTTTTTGGGGGCAAGAAACTGGTCGTATCAGCGCTCATCCTCACCACTTACGGGGAGGTCGGCGACGGCAAAGAAGAGTTTCGCGGAAAGGCTCTGCAGTGCACGGCTAAGCAGACTGACAAAAGCTGGATTATCAACGGCCAGGATGTGCGGCCTATCGCCTCAGGCTCCGTAGCTGACATATTCGGGGTGATGTGTTCGGTTGAGGGATCTGATGAACCCGTTTTCATATTGGTTCCAGGCACCAGCAAAGGCCTGAGCCGTGGAGAGGTTTTCAAGAAAACGGGTCTAGCCGCAAGCCTGAATTCGAACATCAGTCTAGATAAGGTCAAAGTGCCGGCCGCTAACTGTGTCTGGCAGGGTGAGGCCAGCTATCAGGATATGATGAGCTGGTTCTACCTCGCTTTGAGTGCCGTGAGCGTAGGCTCTCTGCTGGCAACCTACGAGATCATGAAGCAATGGGGTGATGATCGCTTCATCAAGGGAGATACTTTCAAGGAAAATCCGCTCACGGCATCCCTAATGGCCGAAATCGCCTCCGAGGTAAGCACAAGCCGGATGCTCACCTACGACCTGGCAGGCATGTTGGCTCAGCCCGATGTCTATGGTGGGGCCGGTGGGGACGCGACATTCACGACGGCAACAATGGTTGCCCATCACGTCATGCAGGCGGGCATGAAGGCCACCAACAGCACGATGGAACTGATGGCTTCCGCGGGATATGCGAAGGAGTGGCAACTCGAGCGTTACTGGCGTGATATCAAGACCATACAAATGCATGTGGGTGCATACGAGATCGCCAAGATGGACATCGCCCGGTATTTTTACGACTGCCACAAGATCTGAGATTCAGGGGGTAAAAATGAGGAGCATTGACGATTTCACAAGGCCCAAGGAGTATATATCTCCGCTGGACGAACCCTTGGGGAAGATCATCCGCGATTGGGTGGAAAAAGATGTCATCCCCTATCGCCGCCTTTATGACGAAGACTGGCTCAAGCATGAGTACATTGTGCCACCGTTTAACAGACTTCTGGGGGAATATGGGCTTCAACGCCTCCTCTTCCCTGAGGATCTCGGCGGATGGGGTTTAGGACATTCGGACTATGCTATGACTGCGACCTACCGCATGATCGAGGAGATGTCCCGGGCCGATGCGGGAATGGCCGTTGCTTTCGGGGTTGTGTTTTGGCCCATCATGCTCATCACCATGGAGCCGCACGTCAACCGCAGGCTGTGTGAGGAGTTCGCGCCCATGTACTGCGAGACCAACGAGGCATGTTTCTCCTGCCTGGCCATGACTGAGCCCCAAGGGGGCGCGGATATAGAGAACGTGCACATCATGAAGGGGAAGACCATAAATACTATTGCGACCCTGGATGGCGACGAGTGGATCATCAACGGCCATAAGCTCTGGCCGACTAACACCGGTGGGGTGTGTAAGCTTATTGGAGCTGTCTGCAACACCAAAGCGGGATCAACGGATCCGAACGACATCGCTTTGATTTTCATCCCCTGCGATGCTCCGGGGGTAACCCAGGGAACTGCTTACGAAAAAGCGGGAATGGCCGCCGACAAGAATGGTGACGTCTGGTTCGATAATGTCCGGGTGCCCGCCTGGTACCGCGCTCATGGACCCGGCTTGGATGCTAAATACTTCAATGAAGTAGTGGCGATTGGGAATGGTGTAGGGAGCACCGCCTTCAATAGTGGACAGCTTCTAGGCGTCTTCGAGATCCTTCAGGATTTTGTGAACAAAAAGACCTTCAAGGGCAGGCCCTTGAAGGAACATGACGCCGTCGCAGGGGTCCTGGGGGATTTCGCTACCACCCTGCTGGCGCTGAGGACGTGTGGTTATCAGGCAGCACGCATGATGGACCGGCCAGACCTCTATGGTCCCAGGTACAGCGACGAACAGTTGGCCAAAGCCCGAGCATGGAAATATTTCTGCGCCGACCAGTTCGTGAACATCATGGAGCGAGTAATGCAGATATTCGATACCTTCGGGGCAGACCGGGATTGGGACATCGAAAAACACTGGCGGGACGGGAAAATAGTGCAACTTTGGCTTGGAGGCAAACAACTTGGACAGATGGAAGTAGCCCGCTGGTTCTTTGATTGCGAAACGCTTTGAGGTGATCACATGGAAGAGCAAGCCAATGGAGGGAAGGGGATGCTTGACCGCGTCCTCCGAGAGGTTCTGAGGACGCCAAAGTTCAAGGCTACTCTAAATGTAATGCTCAGCTCCTTGGACTCCAGATCGACGGCCTCCTTG
>CAZEOY010000667.1:1866-2402 GCA_964513835.1 uncultured Syntrophobacteraceae bacterium | reverse complement strand
GTTTGAATGTTGCAATATCACGCCGCTGTTTGCGTTCCCAGGCTGTCTGGTCATTGCACCGTGTTTGAAAGAGTCGTAGAGCCCTTCCACCCTGACATCGTTCATTGTGGGGGATCAAGTCGGCTCGATTCGGTTATCCGATTTTCCTTTGAATCCTTTCAGTTCGTGGAAGTCATAGCTGCTGTCATCAAGGAGCATTTTCATGATTCACCCGTCGGACAACTCCACCTTCGGCAACCTCCCTGTTTCCGTCTCCAGATCCCAGGCGCCATCCACTGAAGTCTACGAGCCCGTACCGGACTTTGAGGATTCGGCAGACCTTCGAGATTACCTGGAGGTCGTCTTTCGGCGCAGATGGCTGGTCCTCACTTTCCTATCCGCCGTTTTTGCGGCCGTCCTCATCGTGAGCCTCGTCATGAAGCCGGTTTACAAGGCCGGCGGGCGGTTGGAGCTTAGTATTCAGGCTCCCAAGGTGACCAAGTTCGAGGACATGGTGGCCTCGCAGGTCTTGTCGCCCTCGAAGGCCGACGGCTCGA
>CAZEOY010000667.1:0-1856 GCA_964513835.1 uncultured Syntrophobacteraceae bacterium | reverse complement strand
GCAGACGCGGGAGTTCATGCAAACCCAGGTGAAGCTGCTCCAGAGTGAATCCCTGGCCCGCCGCGTGATCGACAAGCTGCACCTCGATCAGAACACGGTTTTCAATCCTGCCGTTGATGAACGGCTGAACGGTGAAAAATGGCTTACCAAGCTGAAAAGGTCCGTGAAGACTTGGCTGCCATTCGAAAAAGGAAACGAAGCCGAAGAAGCAGTCTTGACCGAATTGGCGGAGCAAAAAGAGGTAGAGAAGCGATTCTCCAAGAGCCTTGAAGTCCAGGCAGAGCGTGACACCACCATCGTGTCATTGGGGTTCAAATGCGTGGACCCGGCCCTGGCCAAAGATGTCATCAATGCACTCATCCAGGAGTTCACCGCCTGGCAGATGGACAAGAGGATCGATGCCGCCGTCAACGCCAAGCAGCAGCTCGAAAAACAGCTTGATGTCGCCCGCATACAGCTTGAAAAGGCCGAGAGCAATCTCAATACATTCTCCCAGAAGGCGGGAATCGTCTCCCTGAACTCCAACCTGAACCTCATCTACCGGCAGCTCGAGGAGATGAACAACGGCCTGGCTTCGGCGGAGTCGGACCGGATCGCCAAGGAAGCCTTCTACAACCAGGCCCTCAAAGGCAACGTCAGCGCCCTCCCCAATGTTCTCGAAAATGAGCTCATCCAGAAGCTGCGCGAAGAGCATGTCAAAGTTATGGCGCAGTATCAAGAGCTCTACGCTACCTTCAAGGACGACTATCCCGGCATCAAGACCCTCAAGGCCAAGTTGACCGATCTCGAAAAGAAGATCGCCCATGAAGAAAACCGCATTGCAGAATCCCTCAAACACGCGTACCAGACGGCTCTGAGAAAAGAGGAATCACTCAGGAAAGAAGCTGACGAGAAGAAGGCTTCGGCGCTGGCATTGAACAACCAGGCGACTCAGTACAAAATCCTCGAGCGCGAAGTGGAAACGAGCAAGAGCATCCACCAGAGCCTGCTCGAGCGAAGTAAAGAAATTGACGCCAAGGTGGGCACCGAGCTCGGGAACATCCAGGTCGTCGACTACGCGACACGACCGCTGAAGCCTTATCGCCCGAACATTCCCCTCAACCTCCTCCTGGCCTTGGTTGTGGGTCTCATGGGAGGAGTCGGGCTGGCGTTTTTCCTCGAATACATGGACAACACCGTCAAGCGCATCGATGAATTCTCGGATCGCTTCCAGCTTCCCATTCTGGGGGTCCTGCCCCTGGCTGAGCCTGAGGAGCAGAAGGATCTCGACGTCCTGGTGCGCGTGAAACCCAGGGCGAGCTTTTCAGAATCCATCCGGACCGCCAAGGTCTCCATTCAGCTTTCCAGCGCCATGGACCAGCCACCGAGATCTCTCGTCATCACCAGCACCACGGCAGGCGAGGGCAAAAGCACCATTTCCTGCAACCTGGCCCAGGCGTTCGTCTCGGCTGAAGAGCGAGTGGTCATCATCGATGCCGATTTGCGGAAGCCCCGGCTGCATAGGGTCTTCGGCATGGGCGTGAATGGGAACGGCGCCAAAGGATCGAACAAACGAAAGGGATTGAGTCAGCTGCTGAGCGGCATTTGCGAGATTGATGACGTTCTTCAAACCACCGACGTTCCGAACTTGTCCTTCATCTCCGCAGGACCCACGCCACCCAATCCAGCCGAGCTTCTGGCATCGAGCCGGATGAGACAGGTACTCGACACCCTCCTAAAGAACTTCGACCGCGTCATCATCGACGCACCGCCGGCCGCTGGCTTTGCCGACGTGCTGGTTCTCAGCAACTGCGCGGACGGCGTCATCCTGGTGAGCACCCTCGGGCAGACGCACCGCGAAGCGCTCCGTGTGTTCC
>CAZEOY010000666.1:0-2412 GCA_964513835.1 uncultured Syntrophobacteraceae bacterium | reverse complement strand
CAGGTTACCTCGGCCGATGGGAAGACCACCGTCAATCTTTACAACATTCGCTCGCCAATTGTGGTATTCGCTTCCTGGGGCGACAACATCACCCCGCCGCAACAGGCTCTGAACTGGATTCCGGACCTCTACAAGAGTGTGGACGAGATCCGCGCACACGAGCAGACAATCGTCTACTGCCTCCATGAGAAGGCCGGCCATCTCGGGATTTTCGTTTCGGCCGCAGTGGCCGACCGGGAGTATACGGAGCTGATCACCGCTGTCGACTTGATCGATGCACTGCCGCCGGGGCTCTATGAAGCCATAATAGAGGATACCAGACCCGACATGCCGCATGTAGAGCTGATCGACGGGCGGTACCTGGTCAGATTCGAGATGCGCACCATCGAGGACATTCTCGCCCTTGGCGACGGGCGCGCTCACGAACGGCCTTTCGAGGTCGTGAAGCGAGTCGCCGAAGTGAACCAGGGCCTCTATGACACTTTCCTCTCGCCCTGGGTGCAGGCGATGTCAAATGAGGTGACCGCCTACTGGTCGCGCATGCTCCAGCCGGATCGCCTGCAGCGCACCATGTGCTCCGACATGAATCCTGCGACGTGGCCGCTGGAGGCAGTTGCGGGAATCGTTCGTGAACAGCGCAAACCGGTTTCTTCCGATAATCCCTTCCTCGAGCTCGAAGGGCAAGTCTCGGAAAGAATTATGGATTCACTCGACACCTACCGTGATATCAGGGACGCATGGTGCGAGCGCATCTTTAAATCGATTTACGAGTCGCCCTGGTTGGCTTCAATGGTTGGACTTAAAGGCAGCAGCGCGCAACAGGGAGCACCCCAGCACGAAGACCAGCTCCGCAATGAACTGGAGCGTCTCAAGAAGCTGGAGAACGAGTCCTTGATCGAACAGGGAGAGCTGCTCGACGCTGTTGTTCGGATGCTGCTCTACCAGGAACGCGACACCCAGGTGGTGGACGAGCGCCCCTTCCGCATGGCCCAGCAGATCATCCGCGAGACCCCCGCCGACGAGCGGCCGACCATCGCACAGCTGAAACAGGCCTTTAAGAGGCAGTGGTTCGTTCTGCTTATGGATGAAGAGCGGACAATAAACGCTTTGCCAAAACTGCTGCCCGATCCGGACCAGCGCGCTCTGGCGCTTGAACTTGTTCACAGGATCGCCACTGCAAGGACCGGCAAGCTGGAGGATTCGCAGCAGGCGAGGTTCAAAAAGATCGAAGAGATCCTGGGCGTGAGCGTTTCGAGCGATCAAGCCCCAACAGTAATGAAGAAGTAAGCAGGATGCCAAATTTGCAGAGCTGGACGTTCAATTGCTTGCGCTGACATCGGGAGACGCTGATCCATTCAATATCCAGCTGGATACACGTTCGGCAAGCAAAGCAATGACCACCATTGACGGCTCCGTTGCGGCAGTCGGGCAGCAGCTCAACGCAACCTCAAAATGAGGCAAAGAGAAATGATTTCTGACAAATCAAGAATGGGGTTTCTGGTGATCGCCGGTTTTGTGTTGTTGTTGGCGGCATGCGGAAAAGAGAAAGAAGAGAAGGCGGCAGAAGAGGTGGTTCGGCCGATTAAGATGATGACCGTCACGTCGAGTACGGATGCGGTTCAGCTCAAATTTCCAGGCATGGTGCGGGCTGCCAAAAGGGCGGATCTGGCCTTCCAGCGGGTGGAAGGAAGGCTCAGCCAGCTCCCCGTGGACGAGGGGCAAATGGTCAAGGAGGGCCAGCTCATCGCCCAACTCGACCAGAAGGATTTTAAGAACAACCTCCGCGATGCCCAGGGCCAGCTCGCAAAGGCCAACGCGGCCCTGGAGAGTGCCCGGAGCGAGTACGATAGAATCCTGCGGATTCAGATGAAGGACCCGGGCGCAGCGAGTGAAAGCATGGTGGTCAAGCGCCGTGAAACAGTGGACAAGTCCAAGGCGGAGCTCGACTCCGCCCAGGCGGCTGTGGACATGGCGCGGGACGAGCTCGGCTACACGACCCTGCGTGCGCCCTTTGGCGGGGTCGTTTCCAAGAGGTATGTTGACAATTACCAGGAAGTGCGGGCCAAGGAACCGATTGTCAGCCTGGACGACTTCTCTTCCGTCGAGATCCTGGTGGATGTGCCTGAGCTCATCGTGGCCACGTTCACAGAGGGCAATGAGACTCATGCGGTGGCCGAATTTGCCGCAGCCCCTGGCAAACAATACCCCTTGACGATCAGGGAACGTGCATCGCGCGCGGACCCGAAAACTCAAACTTACCAGGTGGTGTTCCGGATGCCTCAGCCCGATGACATCAATGTGCTTCCCGGAATGACGGCAACGGTCACCGGGAGAACCCGGATGCAGGAAGAGTCAGAAGGGCTGTTCATAGTACCGGCCATTGCGGTGGTGGCAGACGCGGCCGGAAAACCG
>CAZEOY010000665.1:0-2415 GCA_964513835.1 uncultured Syntrophobacteraceae bacterium | reverse complement strand
GTGATGCCCGCTTGTCTCGGCCAGGGCAAAGATAGATTTGTCCTGAGGAACAAACTGCACGTTTCTGGCCTGCACGAGGCAGCCGCCGTTGCAGGTGATCAGCTTGCCCTCGGGGAGCGGCATTTCGGACTTGAAAGGACTGATCTCCTTGCCATCGATGATAAGACTACCTTTCTCGGTTGGGATCAGGCGCGCGGCCGTGGCCGATCCGGCCAGGATCGGCTGTGCGGCGAGGCATGCGACCAACAGAAAGACAAAAGATGCTCTGTATCTCCTCATGTGTGCCTTAAACCTCCACGGTGATGAACTCGATGAAATCTGCCAGGTCATCTGGACCCGAATCCCCCCTCACGGGCGGACGAAGACCCATCGACACTCAGCATGACAATCAACGCTTGAGAGCTCGGATGCCATGAAAAATGTTGCCGAATCGGCCCGGGAGCAGCCTGCTGTGGTACAAAACCGCCCGAACGGATTGGAAATGCCAAGACCGTGACGTGCACGCTCCAAGCTCTCTTCGGAAAACCCTCGGTTGTGGTTCAACAAAATCCCCCATAACATTGAGACTCATTCCGGGCGCAGGGGGAATGCAATAGTTCTGCCAAGATTCCGGAATGTAACGCGGGCGCTGTGGTTCCGTTGAGGCTCAGATGCTTCCCCATTTCCGACCTGCGAAGAGATTTGAAGACGCAACAGCAGGCTCAATGAATTGGCCTCCAGTGTGCTATGCGGCCTTGCCCGCGAATGAGGCAAACCCATGTGCGAGGGGTAATCAACCACTGAATCCGTTGGTCTTTCAGGAAGATACTGTCATATTGGTCCAATCTCTCAGCTTTGAGAAGGGGATGGTGATGTCGGCAAAAGGCTCTGCTGTGTGAGCCTGAGAGTCCAGAATGATGTTGCATGCGATCGGGAGCCACAGGCCCCCAGCGGCTGCCCCATGGCATGCCGGAATGAGTCCGGGAATGGAGAAGCGCAATGAACATTTCGCTGAGGGAAGAGCTTCGAATGGCCATGGGGAGGCGGGCCCGGGCTTCGCGAAGCCTGAAGCCGGTCGGTGTGAAGCCCAACTGGGAGGACTATCCCGGGGAGGTCCGGGATGGGTTTGGGAGGGCCACACGGGTTTATTATCCGAGCGTCCTCTACGAGGAGCTCTGTCGAACCCTGGGCAAGGAGACCTTTCCCCGCAACTACTACCGCTTCATGGGAAACAAGATCCTCCAGACGCAGCTCTTTCAGCTCCTCGAGGTCCCCCACCCCCGAACCCGGCTCTATTACGGCCGCAGACGGCTGGAGCGCATCAAGGACGCGTTTCCTTATCCGTTCGTGGCCAAAACACCCGTCGGGTCGTCCAAGGGGAAGGGAGTCTTCCTGATGGATCGCGACGGGGATTTGCAGCACTATCTCGACCGGCACCGGCCGGCCTACATCCAGGAATACCTTCCCATCGACCGGGACCTGCGTGTCGTCCTGATCGGGGCCCGGGTGGTGCATGCCTACTGGCGCATCCGCCGCCCCGGCGAATTCCGCGACAATGTGGCCCGCGGCGCGACGGTCTCCTTCGAGGACATTCCCGCCGAAGGCCTTCATTTTGCGGTGGACGTGGCCCGCAGATGCTCCTTCGACGAGGTCGGTCTGGACATCTGCCGGGTCGCAGGCCGGTACTTCGTCCTGGAGGCGAACATGGTGTACGGTCTCGAAGGTTTTCGGCAGGCGGGGCTCGACCTCTACGCCATCCTGGGGAAGATGCTGGACGACGGGCTCATCTGAGGCTTTCCCAAGCGATCGGCTTCCAGCCGTCGGCGGGGGTGCTGGATCAAAGGGAGCTGCGCAGGACTCCCTCGAGGTGGACCCGGCGAAAAGGGCGCTGAACATTCTCGAGGCTCGCCGCTTCACTCCACATGCGCGCGTCCCAGCACAGGGTCAGCTATTCGGGAATGAGATCGTAATAGTAGATCATGGCGTCAGATCGGGAGATGATGCCGATCACCCGGTCGTCCTGGACGACGGGGAGCCGCCCAACGTCGTGCTTGATCAGGATCCTCATGGCTTCGGCCACACTGTGCATGGGCGTCACGGTGATCACCTTTCTGGACATGAAGGCCTTGACCGGCGAGTGCCACTGCCGGCTCTTCACCTTGTTGAGATCCCTCCTCGATATGATTCCGACGAGCTTCTCCCCTTCCAGGACTGGCATTCCCGAATAGCCCTTCTCATCCAGGAGGGCGGCCGCCTCCTTCATGGGGGTGTCGGGGGAGACGTGATCCACGGGGAAGGACATGAGGTCGCTGATCTGGACGGGGAGCTGCCGGTAGTCCTGGATGGCCTCGGAGAGCCAGACCTCGATGCCGTCCGGCGTTGCGGATTTCACTATGGCGGAGCCGGCCCCTGCGTGCCCGCCTCCACCCAGGATGC
>CAZEOY010000664.1:0-2423 GCA_964513835.1 uncultured Syntrophobacteraceae bacterium | reverse complement strand
CCTGAAGACCGCGCTCAAAAAGCATCGGGGATAATGGGAGCCCAGCCTGCGCCACAGAGCCCCGTTGGTCCGGGCCAATGTGCGCCAGTGGGGCAGGACGTACTCGGGCAGATAGGTGACGTCCGCCCGAATGTGTCGAACATGACGGTGGGAGAAATCCTCTCGAGGCTGCCGGATAGAGAAAATCCTGATGGGAATGCCGAGGGATTCCAGGAGAAGGATTTCCGAGCTGATGAAGCTCTCGGAAATTCGTGGATAACCCTTTAAGATCATTCCCAGACAGGGCTTGCCACCGTTCACCCGACACCTGTCCTTCGACATTCCAGGATCCGCTGCCGGATCACATCCAGTCCGGTGAACGGGAAGGACGCCATCCTCTTCCGGTAGGAGGAGCCGTTTCTGAGGAGCGCCAGCACCCGATCCCGCAGGTTCTGGGGAGTGACCTCATCGGGGTGAAGATAGTCGCAGAACCCCTTCGAGCATAGAACCTGTGCACGGATCAACTGTTCTTCCCTGGGGACCGTTCGGGGCAGGATCAGAAAGGGTTTGGCCTGGCTCACGATTTCGCAGACCGTGTTGTAGCCGCCCATGCTGACCACCACCTGTGCGGCTCCGATGAGGCTTTCCATGAAGCGGTGAAACTTGAGGGTCCTGAATCCAAGAGAATTCGATACCCTGACGACCTCCTGATAGTCCCGGGAGGAGATGAACGGGCCGGTCACGATGACCACGCGGGTCTTGGCCGGAACTCCTCCCTCTTTGGGATCGAAGGCCTTGAGGAAGGTTTTCACTACCGGGTGCCCGTCTCCCCCGCCGCCGATGGTGACCAGGATGAGCTTCTCATCATTGAGAAGCCCCAATTCGCCGCGGGTGGCTCTGATGTCCTCAACGGAGGGAACCTTGCGTTGAATGTAGCCCGTGAAATGAATTCTCGAGGCGACCTGGGGAGGGATTCGGTACTCGCGGATGGGGTCGTAGAAATCCTGGCGGCCGTAGACCCAAATCTCATCATAGTATTCCCGCATAGCCTCGTAGATGCTCTTTTCCTCCCATTCCTGGATGGTGACGTCGGCGCTGTCCATGACGTCCCTCAACCCGAGAATGGACCGACATGCGGGGAGGTCGCTCCGAAGCCACTGGAGTGTATCGGCCACCTCCCGCTTCAAACCGAGGGGCGCCTTGTCCACAATGAAGAAATCGGGCCGGAAGGCTGTGGCAGTGGCCAGGATGATCTTCTTCCGGATCTCCAGCACCTCCGTGGCCTCAAGCTTCATAGAGAGAGGAAGATACTGCTCATTGGTCACCTTGATCATGCCGGGGATTCGCACGAAGTCGATGCGTCGGGGGATTTTGAAACGTCCGGCAAGAACCGAGCCCGTCAGGATCAGTATGTTGGCCGGGCATTTCCGTAGACTCAATGCGATAGCCAGGCAGCGACGGATGTGTCCCAGACCGAAGGTATCGTGGGAATACATGAGGATTTTGAGTGGAATTGGGCTGTTCAAATCCGCTTCCCGGATGCTCTGTCGAACCTAAGAGTTCAGAAGTAGATAACCTCCTGAATCACAAAAAGATCTCCGGATTTCGGGCCGCATAATAGGAGCAATGCGAGGACATGGCAACAATGATTTGAACTTCATGCTGCCTTCTGTCAAGGTCATGGGGGAATGATGAATCGAACGCCCTCCGCCTCCCCCGGAGGTAATGCTCCCACGAAGAGTTTCTGGTTCCAGGTTCCTGGTTGAAACCCCTATTCATCGTTTGGGGCGGCACGAAGGGGCGTGAAGAACTGCTCACTCAAGGTAAGCTGAAGCTGAACGGGGGATCGAATCACGCTGAGCATCATTCTCGACAATGATTATAGTGCTTTCAGGGTTTGGGCAGGAAAGGACTTGTAATGGACACCATACAAGAGGGAGGTTGCCATGAGCGTTGCAGCTAAGGATCTTGAAGGAAAGCTTTTGGAGATGCACCCGGAGATCAAATCGCACGGGTTGGCCTTGAGCCTTGATTTCGACAACTCAAAGGACGCATGGATCGTGGGACTGAAAAAGGGCAGTCATTCATTGACGACGCATCTGGAGCGCAAGGATGCCGAAGAATGCCTGAACGGCATCAAGTGCGTTTATCTCGGGGTTCAAATCTCCCAGTTCATCAAGAATTTCGAGTCCTGATCGCGGATGCTCTGAATGGTCCGAGATCAGTGAATCGCTGCACCAGAATTGGCTGTTTTTTTGAGTTTCTTGGAGCTCTGCGAATAGGGCTTGAGACTCCGGCGCCGATTTCTTTTCGGCGCCTTTGAAGCTCAGTGAGCGCGGATCTCCATTGAAAAGGGGGGGGAGAAATGACCTTGACGGTCATCCAAACACAGGAAGCTCCCGCCGCAATCGGCACGGTGAAGTCCGGTGCGGTATCGCCGACAG
>CAZEOY010000663.1:0-2424 GCA_964513835.1 uncultured Syntrophobacteraceae bacterium | reverse complement strand
CCGATCTTGGTGCCCTGGGCCTGGCTCTCGAGCGCAACATCCTCAGCCTGGTCCCGATCGAGAACCCCCCGCTCCACAAGGATCTCACCCACCTTCTTTCTGGAGGAAGAAGCCAGGGGAGGTTCATTATCCCGCCGAGCTCGAATCTGCCTGACAAAGGTCGAAACCACCTCAGCGGATGATACAAGGGGCCTGTTCTCATTAACTGCCGTGCTCAGGTGGCCCAGGAGGACTTTGAGAAGGTCCACCGACTGCAGGATGATGTCGATGACGTCATTGGTGACTGCAAGCCTTCCGGAGCGAGCATCATCCAGAAGGTTTTCAGCCTCGTGACTGAGATTATGGATGTCCTTCAGATTCAGAAATCCCGCAACACCCTTGACGCTGTGAAACGGTCGAAAGACGGCATTGATGGCTTCCGTGTTCTCGGGGTTCTCCTCCAGGGACAGGATATTCAACTCGATTGAGGCCAGGTGTTCATGAGCCTCCTCAAGGAAATCCCTGATCAATCCGGGGTCCTGGAGCTCGGTCTGCACCATAAGATCCGGATCGGAGGCCTGCATGGATTCCTGACCGGAATCCTGATGATCCGGTTCAGTCCCGCTTGCTTCGGCCGAGTCGTTTTCTGGCACCTCCTGGGTCGATTCTGCCAGCAAGTCCTGAATCGCCTGCCAATCCGAATCGGGAGACGTGAGATCCTCAGCACCGCGTATTTCGGACTCATCCTCATCGGGATCGCCCGACATGGAGGTCGCTCGGTCTGTCGGTCCGCTGCCGGTGTCACATCTCTGTGGACCCCCTGCCAGCTGGCAGACTTCGTCTATGAGCATTTGAATGCTTGCCCATTCGCTCGCCACATTGCTGCTCTCTCCCAGGATGACTCGATTGAAGAGATGCTTGAGCTGGCGGATGCTCTGGTTTGACTCTTCGGGAAGCTCCCCCGTGCCCTCGAGCTCATCAAGGAGATTGAGGCAATCTCCGATTCCCATCAGATCATCGGGACCACCCATAACACCGCTGGCCAGTTTATCTAATAATTCCTGCATGAGCTTGAAGCCTCCGCCACTTTCATGATCTCCAGATTCCTCTCCCGTCAGCACATCCGAAGCATTTCCCAAATCATGAGCTAAAGATCACCCCTGGACCAGATCTGACGGTTACCTGATCGCCAGCCTCTCTCCACCAAGTCTTCGATTTCCTAGTTGGGAGGAATGATCTTTGCCAGTTTTTCAGCCATCGTGGCCGCGGTGAATGGTTTGACTATGTAGTTGCTCACCTTGGCCTTGACCGCCTCCACAATGTTTTCTTTCTGAGCTTCGGCAGTCACCATCAAGAAGGGGAGATCCTTGAGGTTTTCGTTGGACCGTACGTACTTCAGCAGATCCAGCCCTGTCATTTTGGGCATATTCCAGTCGGATACGACCAGATCAATCTTTTGACTGGTGAGAATCTGAACAGCTGTTGTCCCATCCTCGGCTTCGAGGATGTTCTTGAATTCCAGATCACGAAGAATGTTTTTGACGATCCGGCGCATTGTTGAAAAATCATCGACCACAAGTGCGGTAAGATCCTTATAGGCCATTTCCAACTCCTCTCAGCGCATCAAACCCCGCCCAAGTTGCGTACGGGACAAATCAATGACACACCTCTCGATAAATGTCTCAAGACGTTGACATACCGGGCCACAGCTGCCCAGCCAAGCCATCCAGGTTTAACCTATAGCTGACCTTATCCCTCTTCCAGGCACCTAAAGACGGCTTCAGGAATCTGATCCAGAGAGACAACATGTTCTACCGCCCCACTGCGAAAAGCCTCTTTGGGCATGCCATAAACCACGCAACTGGCTTCATCCTGGGCAACGGTGCGTGCACCGCCGTTTCGCATCTCCAGCAGCCCTTTGGCTCCATCCCTTCCCATGCCCGTCATGATGACTCCCACCGCGTTGGCTCCGGCATATTGGGCGACAGAATAGAACAATACATCAACGGATGGCCGTTGATGGCAAACCAGGGGCCCCGTTTTCACCTCCACATAATATCGAGCGCCACTCCGCCTCAGAAGCATGTGGTAGTTTCCCGGCGCAATCAGCGCCAAACCCGGGAGTACGCTGTCGCCATCTTTGGCCTCCCTCACCTCAATCTCACACAAGTCATTCAACCGGTTTGCAAAAGCCGTGGTGAATTTTGGAGGCATGTGTTGGACGACAACAATGCCAGGACAGTTTGAAGGCATGCGCGTCAATACAGCCCTGAGAGCCTCGGTCCCACCCGTCGAGGCACCCATGGCAATCAGCTTATGAGTCGTACGTTTGAGCGCTCCGCTCACGACCGCGGATGACCTGGACGTTGAAGAATCTCCCCCATGATTGAGACCTTTGGGACGAGCGCGTGCTGCAGCTCGAATCTTGTCAGCGAGTTGGATGCT
>CAZEOY010000662.1:0-2439 GCA_964513835.1 uncultured Syntrophobacteraceae bacterium | reverse complement strand
CGGGTGAATTGCTGGGACCCATCTTCTCCCTCGTGCGGTTCATGGTTGGCGTTGAATACGAATTCGAGATAGGGGTGGTTTTGAAGCGGGAGGAAGTGCCTCCCTGCATCCTGGGGCGCACCGATCCCAAGGCTCCGCGTCTCGGGTGGTCCACCTGGGCCAAGTCGCCGGCCGAGCGCCCCCGCGAGGACCCCATGGTCGTCTTCCAGGAACCGCAACGATGAGCCTGTGCCATTTGCGGCAATAAGGTTTTCTCTGCGCCTCTGCATCTCCGCGCGAGATATTGTTTTGAATACCCGTCGGACAACAAAGGAGTCCCATCCATGCCCAGAACCAGTTTGAAGGCTTTGATCGGGAAGCTGAACGCCACGTGTCGGAGTGCTCTCGAAGGCGCCGCGGGACTGTGCCTTTCCCAGACCCACTACGAAGTCGATATTGAGCATTTCTTCATCAAGCTGCTGGAGATGCAGAATACGGATTTTCACAAGATCCTGCGCTACTTCGAGGTGAACGAGGGTCGGCTGACGGCGGACCTCACCCGCACCATGGAAGGATTCAAGACGGGAAACGCCCGGACGCCCGCCCTTTCGCCGCGCATTCCCCGCATGATCCAGGAGAGCTGGCTCGTGGCTTCCGTGGACTACCAGGCGCCCAGCATCCGGTCCGGTCATGTGGTGCTGGCCTTGCTGAGCAACGAAGAAATGGCGCGCATGCTGACGGGAAGCGCCGAAGCCTTCAAGAAGATCTCCCTGGAGACCCTCGAGAAGAACCTCTCTGACCTGGTGGCGGGTTCGAAGGAGGATGCCGAAACGGAAGGCCGTGGCCGCCCTGCCGAAACCCTCCCCTCTGCGGCAGCTCCTGCCGGCACCAAGGCTTTGGATCAGTTCACGATCAACCTGACCGACCGTGCACGCAAGGGAGAGATCGATCCCGTCCTGGGGCGGGAATTCGAAATCCGCCAGATGGTGGACATCCTGATCCGCCGTCGCCAGAACAATCCTATTCTCACGGGTGAAGCGGGTGTGGGAAAGACGGCCGTCGTCGAGGGCTTCGCCCTCAAGATCGTGGAAGGAGATGTGCCGCCTCCTCTGCGGAACGTGGCCATCCACACCCTGGACCTGGGACTGCTCCAGGCGGGAGCGGGCATCAAGGGAGAATTCGAAAACCGCCTCAAGTCCGTCATCAACGAAGTCAAGGCATCCCCTATTCCCATTGTCCTCTTCATCGACGAGGCCCACACGATGATCGGGGCCGGTGGGGCGGCGGGGTCCGGAGATGCCGCCAACCTCCTGAAGCCCGCTCTCGCGCGGGGGGAGCTGCGCACCATCGCGGCCACCACCTGGTCGGAGTACAAGAAGTATTTCGAGAAGGATGCGGCACTGGCCAGACGCTTTCAGGTGGTGAAGATCGAGGAGCCCGATGAGCCCAGTGCGCTCGTCATGATGCGCGGCGTTGCCCCCTTCCTGGAAAAACATCACCAGGTCATGATCACCGATGACGCCCTGCTGGATTCCGTGCGCCTCTCGCACCGCTACATCACAGCTCGCCAGCTCCCGGACAAGGCTGTAAGCGTTCTCGACACCGCCTGTGCCCGGGTGGCCATCGGGCTCAACACAAGTCCGCCTGCCGTCGAAGAGGCCTCGAGGCGGATTGGGCAAATCGAGCGGGAGGTCAGAATCCTCCAGCGGGAATCGCTCATGGGCCGGGATCACAGGGAGAGGGTCGAGCGCCTGAGGTCCGAGAAGGAGGCCGTGCAGCAGGAACTGGAGGCTCTTACCGCGCGATGGCAGAAGGAGATGGAAATCGCCGGACAGATCATGACCCTGCGCGTGGAGATCCAGGAGCTGTTCGAGAAGGAGCCCGAGAATATCGAAGTGATGGCTGAATTGCAGACCCGCCTCAAGGGGCTTGAAAGCGAGCTGGCTGCCGTGCAGCAGGCCCACCCTCTGGTTCAGATTGCCGTGGACTCCCAGACGGTGAGTGAGGTCATCTCCGGCTGGACGGGCATCCCGACGGGACGCATGCTGACCGACGAGGTCCAAACGGTGCTCAAGCTCGAGGAATTGCTGGGGAGGCGCATCATCGGCCAGGATCATGCCCTTGCTGCCATCGCCCAGCGCATCCGAACGGCCCATGCCGGCATCGAAGATCCTTCCAAGCCCACGGGCGTTTTCATGCTGGTGGGTCCGAGCGGCGTCGGCAAGACCGAAACGGCCCTGGCCCTCTCGGAGCTCATGTATGGCGGCGAAGAAAACGTCATCACCATCAACATGTCCGAGTACCAGGAAGCTCACACCGTCTCGGGTCTCAAGGGATCCCCCCCGGGCTACGTGGGCTACGGCGAGGGCGGCGTGCTCACCGAGGCGGTGCGTCGCCGGCCCTACAGCGTGGTGCTCCTGGACGAGGTCGAGAAGGCCCACCCGGACGTCTTCAACGTCC
>CAZEOY010000661.1:0-2447 GCA_964513835.1 uncultured Syntrophobacteraceae bacterium | reverse complement strand
CTGGAGACCACGAGCGCAGCGAGCATGGTTTATCTGACGATCAGCGGGCTGGTGGTTTTGTTCATGGGTATTTTGGAGAAGCGTCTCCACATTCCCGGGATGATCGGAAGAGCATGAGGAACGACCGGTGGACTGGGGTGTCATAGGGCGCAATTTCTCTTTCATGATCGGGGGGCTCGGGCTCACACTCCAGCTCGCCGCCATCGCATTGGCTGGCGGTTTCCTGCTTGGGGTGATCGTAGGAATGGGGCGTCTCTCCTCGACCTCCTGGGTCTACTACCCGGCCACGTTCTATGTCCACTTCTTCCGCAGCCAACCCCTGATTCTGGTCATTTTCTGGTTCTATTTCCTCGTGCCCGTCATCGTGGGCAGGCCGCTGGGGGCCTTTGTCTCCGCTATCGTGGCGTTCGTGGTCTTCGAGGCAGCTTATTTCGCCGAGATCGTACGTGGTGGTATGAAATCCGTCAAAAAGGGCCAGCAGATGGCAGCGTATGCGAGCGGGTTGAGCTACTACCAGGTCCAGCGTCACGTGGTACTTCCCCAGGCCCTGCGGAACATGGTCCCGGCCCTCACCACCCAGGCGGTGGTCATTTTTCAGGACACGTCGCTGGGCTATGTCATCGGCCTCAGGGAATTCCTGAGGAGGGTCAACCTGGTGGACAGTCGTGAAGTGAGGTCCGTCGAGCTCTACCTGTTTGCGGCAGCTGTCTACCTGGTCCTCTGCGGCGCGGGATCATTTCTCAGCAGACGGTTGGAGCACCGTAGGGAAAGGAACCGGCCGTGATCAAGATCAAAAACGTCAGTCTCTGGTATTCGAGGGAGTTGAAGGTCCTGGACAACGTTTCCGGCACCATCCGCAGGGGGGAGACCGTCGTCGTCTGCGGTCCGAGCGGCTCCGGCAAGAGCACGCTCCTGCGGTGCATGAACGGTCTCGAGCGCTTCCAGGAAGGCGAGATCTTCATCGACAATGTTTCCGTGCTGGACCCGAGGACAAATATCCACAAGCTGAGAGCTGAGATCGGCATGGTGTTCCAGCATTTCGAGCTTTACCCCCACATGACCGTCCTTCGGAACATCACCCTTGCACCGCGCGAAGTGCGGGGTAAATCGAAGAATGAGGCGGAGATCAGAGCCATGGAGCTGCTGACTCGCGTCGGGATCCCCGACAAGGCTGACAAGTTTCCCGGACAGCTGTCCGGAGGACAGCAGCAGCGGGTTGCCATTGCACGCAGCCTGGCGATGGAGCCCGTCATCATGCTTTTTGACGAGCCCACTTCTGCCCTGGACCCCGAGATGATCAAGGAGGTGCTGGATGTCATGGTGGATCTCGCCCGGAGCGGCATGACCATGGTGGTGGTCACCCACGAGATGGGGTTCGCGCGGGAGGTCGCCGATGAGGTCATTTTCATGGATCGTGGGCGCTTTGTGGAGAGGAAGCCATCCAGGGAGTTCTTTGAGAACCCTGAAAACGAAAGAACACGCGAGTTTCTGAGCCGGATTCTGATATAGCCCTGTTCAAATGGACCGAGGACGAGGTAAGAGCACCAGCGCGTCTTACAGGGTTCCAGCAGGGTTTCAGGCTTTACGCGATTTGAAGCAAGGCTGATTTGTCAACCCATGAATCAATCAACGAACTGGATTAAGGACTGAGTCAATGCAAACGACAAAAAACATCTTCGCAACGCGTACAGGGATCATTGCCGTCGGGGCCGTCATCGGGGTCCTTGCGGCGCTGCTGCAGAAATGGGGCAATCCGGGAAACATGGAAAGGAGAATACCATGAGCGACATTGTGGATACCCGGGGCCTTTCCTGCCCCCAGCCCGTTTTGCTCGTCATGTCCCGGATCAAGGACCTGGAGAGCGGCGAGGTGCAGGTCATCGTGGACAACGAAGTGAGCCGCGAGAACGTCTCCCGCGCCGCCCGCTCCCAGGGATGGGAGATCCGGGAGGAGCTGCGGGAGGGTGAGGTTCGTCTCATTCTCAAGCGCTAGACGGAATCCAGCATGTTCTGGGACAAAGTCGTAGGGCTGGCGCGAAATATCGCCGGCCTCAAAACACTGGAGGGGCGCCGCCCTGACTCCCGGCTTTCGGACAAGGCCATCCTCGTCTTCCAGCACACCAGCGAAGTCATCCGCGGCGAATCGCTCCTGAAGGAGGCGGGAATTCCGGTCGCCGTCAAAGGGCCTCCACCCGAGCTTCGAACAGGCTGCGACCTGGTGATCGAGTTTCCCTTGACCTCGCAGCTCGAAGTCTCGAGGCTCCTGGCCGAGGCCGGACTTCACCCCTTCCAGGTGCTGCCCCTCCAGGACCTCCTCCTGGAACCGGTGAGCCTCTATCACGTAAAGGACTTCGGAGACTACTTGATGGTGCGTGCAGCGAACATGAAAATCACCGTGGACAAGCGGGATCATCGGATCGTCAACATTTCGGGAGGCGGCTGCCCCGA
>CAZEOY010000660.1:0-2448 GCA_964513835.1 uncultured Syntrophobacteraceae bacterium | reverse complement strand
TATGAACCTTGCGCCAAATTCATCCGCCTGGCGCGTGAACAAGGTTTCAACCCGGTCTTTTACACGGTTACATTTGTTGGTGCCGAGGAACTGGCCCGGAGACTCCAGTCTTTTCAGGATATCACGGTCATCATGTCCCAGGTGGTGCCGCCTCCCGAGGGCCCCGGAACTTCGGATCTCCTGGGCACGGCTTCCGAGTACATCACGCTCCTCAAGCGCTATTTCCCGGAGGACAGGCCCAACTTTGTCGGCTTCGAAGGCTACATCAATGCACGGGTTCTTGTGGAGGGCCTCACGCGAGCGGGCCGTGACCTGACCCGGGAGCGGTTCATCGAGGCCATCGAGTCCATTCAGGATTTTCCCCTGCTCCCCGACACGCGGCTTTCCTTCGGTCCCGACGATCACCAGGGGCTGGATCAGGTGTACTTCACACGGCTCGTAAACGGGAACTTCGTTTTGATGAAGGACTGGACTTCCATCAAGGACCAGGTTCGGATCAACGGAAGTCAAGACCGTCTGGCGCGGGACAGCCATGAAACCATTCAAGAAGCTCAGTAAGATCAGCCTCAAGAACAAGATCTTCTTCTCCATCCTGGGGGTGCTGCTCATCATCAGCCTGGCCATTGCATTCCTGGCCCGCTGGATCCTGGTCTCCAGCCTCATTTCCGAGCTCGAGCTGCGGGGCATTGCCATCGCCCGGACCATCGCCGAGCGCGGAAGCAGCTTCATGCTCGACAAGAACTATCCCCAGCTGCTGAGCCTCATCTTCGACGAAATGCAGCTCAAGGAGCGCAAACACCTCATTGCGTATATCTTTATTGTAGACACCGATAACCAGGTCCTGAGCCACACGTTCACCCGCCCTTTTCCCGTGGAGCTGAGGCTGGCCAATCAGGTTCCGCCCGATGAAACCAAGAGTGTGCGGCTGCTCACCGCCATGGATCAGGCGGCCTACGACATCGCCATTCCCGTCAAAGAGGGGATCTACCGGCTCGGAACGGTTCATGTGGGTTTGAACAAGGGCCACATCGATCATCTTGTCTCCTACCTGCGAAGCACATTTCTGGGGTTCCTGTCGCTCGTTATCGTCATTTTCTTCATCATGTCCCACATGCTGGCCAAGTACATCACCAAGCCTATTTCGAGGCTGACCCAGATTTCCGATGAGCTGAGCCGCGGGAATTTCGACATCAAGCTGGACCTCGGCAGCATCACCGAGGGATGGGATCCCTACGAATGCCCGGCTTATGCCAACACCGATCTTCCCTGCTGGCATTTCGACGATTTCCTGACGACCCGCGAGAATCCGGTCAACATTCCCGTCGATGCCCGCAGCTGCGGGAAGTGCGTCTTTTACAGGAAGCGTGGGGGGGATGAAGTCGTCCAGCTCGCCGATTCGTTCCACAACATGGTCTGGAGCATCAAGCTCTACCGGCGGCGTCTGCACGAGTCCGAGGAGAAATACCGGTCCCTCTTCGACAGCGGTCCCGATCCCATTTTCGTGGTGGACTCGACCAACCTTCAGATCATCGATGCCAACCCGCGTGCTTGCGAGCTATACGGATATGAGAGGGAAGAGCTGATCGGCACCTCTTTCCTGGAGCTCGAGCCGGAGCATGGCGGGAAGTCCACCGCTGACTTCGCGGAAAGCGGGGACAGCCAGGGTTCCGTTTTCTTTCAGAAGGTGCTTCACGAGAAGAAGGGGGACAAGCCGTTTTTCGTGAATCTTCACGCGTGTCATATCAGCTACAAGGGGAGGCCCGCCATCATCATCGCCGCCACGGACATCTCTGAGATGATGGAGAAGGATGCGCAGCTGATTCAGGCCAGCAAGATGAAATCCCTGGGAGAGATGTCCGCAGGCATTGCCCATGAAATCAACCAGCCTCTCAACGCCATCAAGATGGGGAGCGATTTCCTGGCCATGCTCGTGGAGCGCGGGACGGAGATTCCCGACGATCAGCTGCACCAGGTCGTGTCTGAAATCAGCTCCCAGGTGGACCGGGCCGCCGACATCATCAATACGCTGAGGGCTTTTGGGCGCAAGGCGGATCTCGTCAAGGAGAAACTGGACATCAACAAGCCCGTGAAGGGTGTCTTCTCCATCGTGCGGCGGCAGTTCGAGCTGGACAACATCCACATCAAACTGGACCTGACGCAGGGGCTCTCACCCATTCTGGCCCATGACAATCGTCTCCAGCAGGTCTTTTTCAATCTGGTGGCCAATGCACGCGACGCCATTCACGAGAAGGTCGATCGTTCTCCCACGGCCGAGGGGGGAGTCATCGTCATCCGTTCCTACGAAGCCAACGGCCAGGTGGTGGCCGAAGTGGAGGATAACGGTGCCGGCATTGCTCCCTCGGTGAGGGACAAGATTTTCGAGCCTTTTTTCAGCACCAAGGAGACAAGTCACGACATGGGACTGGGGCTTGCCATCACCTATGGCAT
>CAZEOY010000659.1:0-2451 GCA_964513835.1 uncultured Syntrophobacteraceae bacterium | reverse complement strand
GAGACAGTGCCCAACAGCCTCCAGTGCGTTCAGAGGCGACTACCGGGGGAAAAAGTGCTGCGGACAGTGCCCTGACGGCCAGAGTTCAACCGCAGGAACCTCCCCGAAAAGATGCCGTGGTAGACAAACCCGCGTTGGAGAGGGGAAACCTTAACAATTCATCTGCGAATGCAACGGATGTAAGCGTGGAAAGGCCGTCGAGAGCGGCGGATGTGCCCGTTCCCAACGGTGCTGCATCGCCGATTGGCAACGCCCAGCGGAGCGAACCTCAGGGTATTGTCAAGAAGAATCATCCGGCGGAGGAGCACAAGACGGAGCACCTGGCGCTGAATGTGGCTCCCGCACCCAAGCCGGAGCCTCCTGCGGCGAGCCTGCCTCCCAAATCCCCTCTCCCCCCGCCCGTCGCGAGAGTCGCCATCGTCATCGACGACCTGGGGCTGGATCTGGAGGCAGCCGAAAAGCTCGCTGCCATTCCTCTCGCCATAACCTTCTCTGTATTGCCTTTTCAGAAGCAGGGGAAGGAGGTCGTCGAGCTGGCGAGGGCCAAGGGGCGCGAAGTGATGCTCCACATGCCGATGGAGCCTGAGGGGTTCCCCCAGGTGAATCCAGGAAGAGGTGCCCTGCTGGTTTCCATGTCCAACAACGAGATTCAGAAGAGCCTTCAAATGGCTTTTGATGACGCCTCACAGGTCAGCGGCATCAATAACCATATGGGGTCGCGGTTTACTGAACAACCCCATCAGATGAGCCTCGTGATGCGAGAGCTCCGACGGAGGAAGCTCTTCTTTCTGGACAGTGCCACGACGACGCGGACGGTGGCCATGGAGGTTGCCCGTAAGTACGGTGTTCCCTACCTGCGCCGAGATATTTTTCTGGACCACGTCCTGCTGGACTCTTTCGTTAGAGCGCAGATCGGGCAGTTGATCCGTAAGGCGAAAATCCAGGGGACAGCTCTGGCCATCGGACATCCGCATGAGGTGACCATCAAGGTGCTGCAGGAGGAGCAGGCGATCTTTCAGCGGGAGCGGATAGCCGTCGTTCCTGCGAGTCAACTGGTGCAGCGTGGGCCTCAATAATAGAAAATCTATTGATATCAGTATAATGGAACTTTCAACCTACCTTGACGGAGATTTGATCCAGTTATGAGAACAGAAATTCAACGATGGCTGCTGATTGGGACCTTTTGCACCACAGGCTTCCTGATGTCTGGCCCGGCCTTGGCTGCAAAGGACAAGGGTGCCGCTCCCGGCCCATCCTCCACGCAGGAGGAGGCCACGGAGGCAAGAGCGTCGATCCAGCTTCCCGAGACCTCTTTCGATTTTGGTGAGGCGGTTGAGGGCAGTGAAGTGATGCATGATTTCGCGGTCAAGAACACAGGAAATGCTACTCTGCAGATTCAGCAGGTTCGCCCTGGCTGAGGCTGCGCAGTCGCCCATTTCGACAGGGCGATCCCTCCTGGAGGCGAGGGAAAGATTACCTTGAGGCTCAATCTGAAGGGGTATAGCGGCACTATCAAGAAATCCGCTGTGGTCTACAGCAACGATCCCCAGAATGCTAGAATGGTTCTGGCCATGCAGGGCATTGTCAAGACGCTCATCGATGTGCGCCCGTCCACCAATATTTCTTTCAGAGGATTGGCCGAAAACCTTTCCCCCAGTATCGTGGAGATGGTGGCGAGCGGCGGGCAGACTTTTCGGATCCAGAAGGTGGAGAGCAATCTGGATGACAAGGTGAGCCATGAAATTGAGACGGTGGAAGAAGGGAAACACTACAGGATCAAGCTGGCCAACCGCATTGAGCAGGGAAACTACAACGGTTTCTTTAAGCTTCAGACGGATTTGCCGCAAAAGCCTGACATCCTGATTCGAGTCAATGGGTTCATCGAAGGGGAGATCAGGGTTCAGCCTCAGATACTGTTGGTCGGGCGGTTGGGTGCTCAGCAGCCTCCTCGAACAGGCAGGGTAAGAGTCACCAGCAACCGCGAGAAGGCGTTCCAGATCACCAAGCTGACGTACGACCATGAGTTGCTCGAAGTCGTGCAGCAGCCCGTGCCCAACGAACCAGGCTTCAGCCTGGAAATCAAACCTCGGATCGAGAACCTGCCTGCTGGCGAGCGCAAGCAGACGATTCTCGTGATGGAAACGGATATCAAGCCGTCGGAGAAGTATGAAATCCAGGTGCACCTCATGAATGCGGCAGATACGGCCCAGACGGGAGGGAGAGCCCCTTCCATGGGCCGCCGGCAGGACGCCCCGCAGTCCGGGACTGAGGCGGGAGCACCGTCAAAAGGCACCCCTGCAAAGGCGCAGGATACAAGCGCGCCGCAGAACTGAGAAAGCTCAACAAGCGCCATGATGTGGCGGCTGATAAAGGCACAGCGGTTCCGGAGCCAGGTAGTTGCCGGTGCTTTCATAAGCCCGAGCCCGGCAGCCGCCGCAAACACGCACATAC
>CAZEOY010000658.1:0-2457 GCA_964513835.1 uncultured Syntrophobacteraceae bacterium | reverse complement strand
GCAAAGAGTCTCCGGATGGAGATTTTCGCGTCGAGGGAGAACTTTAGTCGGCTTGGAGCCGATACCCAAACCTACCGCCTTCAGGCGGTAGTAGTTCAGTCATGCAGAAGTCAATAACGACACTCAGAGGCGAAGGCGCTATCTTCTTCAGGATCCTCATTTCCTCAAAGGACCCGAAGGGAGGGATCACACTGACGAAACACCTGGGTAAAGAACTCTCCCCCTCGACGGGGGAAGAAAGGTGGGGGCGGTCATGTGCCGGATGGGCAAGGAATGCCGAGCGCGCATGACCTCTCCTTTGCTCACCCCAAGACGGTCGCCAAGGGGATTGCCCATAATCTTTCCCCGAGCCTGACGGATCGACGGCCGTTGTGCGCGAGGATGGCCGCCACGCAGTGGGGCGTTGCCGCCAGAAAAGCCTTGAGACCGGAGAGGTCCCTTTCCTGCCACCGGGAGCCGGACTTCACCTCCAGCGCCAGACAGCGGCTTCCGACCTCCACGATGAAGTCCACCTCGTGCCTTCCCTGCACGCCCCAGTAGTGAAGGGTCGCTTGAGGCCATCTTGCGTGAAGGATTCCCACGAGGTTCTGGGCCACGTGGGTTTCAAAGAGGGCACCGAAAGGGGGATCCCCGGACAGAACGGATGGCCGCCGATCCACCCCCGCGAGATACGAGGCAATCCCCGAATCTCCGAAATACAGCTTGGGGGATTTGATCAGCCGGCTTGCACGATTGCCGAGGTACGGGCTGAGCCGGTAAGTAATGAAGGCTGTCTCCAACAGGGAAAGATACCGCGTTGCCATTGCCGCGGTGAGCTTCGCATCCCGTCCAATCTGACTCAGACTGAGGATCTGTCCGCTCCTTAGGGAGGCGAGACGAAGGAGGGTCCGAAATGCCATGAGGTTCTCCACGCGGCTCATCTCCCTCAAATCTCTCTCCAGGTAGGTCTGCTCGTAGCCCTTGAACCACAATCTTCTTTCCCGGACGATCCCCAGACAGACGGCCGGCATCCCGCCCTTCAGGACATCCTCAGGTGAGATGGATGCAGATGCCGGTGTGGTTGGGGCCTCCGGCCTCTGAAAGAACCGAACGAGGAACGGCTGCTCCTCGCTTCGTCCCGCCATCTCCCTTCGCGTGAAGGGGCCCATCTCGAAATACACCGCCCGGCCAGCCAGGCTCTCGGTGATTCCCCGGAGGAGGGCAAAGCTGGCGGAGCCGGACAAAAGGAACTGGCCCGGTTTCCTGTGACGATCCACCGCCTTCTTGATGGCCGTGAGGATCTCCGGGCAACGCTGAGCCTCGTCGATGGTGAGAGGGTCCTGAGAACCGACAAGCCCGTCGGGGTCGGCCTTGGCCGCCTCAAGTTGTTCGAAGTCGTCCAACGTGACGAACCGCCTGGATTCCAGGCCGGACTGGTTCTGAAGGAACGTAGTCTTCCCGGTCTGCCGCATGCCGGTGACCACGACCACGGGCATGTCCTGCAGGGCCGTCATGACCGCTTGAGCGAGATCCCGTTGTACGTAAGTCGTCATGATCTTGCATCCTATAGTGTCAAAAAGACATTGTCAAGTGATTGATTATGACATGAGGCAGAGGTAGTCGCCGACGGCCCTGGGCGAAAGCTCTTCCTGAGGACAGGGGTGTCGCAGGGATTCCGCAAAGCGGGAATGTGGTTGTTGGAGACGAAGTCGAAGAAGGCTCGCACCTGGGTATGGCGACTCCGTTTGGTGAGCGGCCTGGACCTGCTTCTTGCGGACATTCATTTCGGGGGGGGAAGCTGAAACCTGCACCAGAGGAGGAGGTGAAGCCATGCCTTGCGCTCGGGCGAACGGGATTCGGATCGAGTACGACACATTCGGGGACCCCTCGTCACCGCCGCTGCTTCTCGTCATGGGACGCAGCGCGCAGATGATCTGCTGGGACGAGGAGTTCTGCTCCGGATTGGTGGGACATGGCCTCTTCGTCATCCGATTCGACAACCGCGACGTCGGGAAATCCACCAAGTTCGAGAGCGCGGGGGTGCCGGACATCATGGCGGCGATGGCGGCGATGAGGCGCGGGGAGAAGGTCAGGGGCCGTACACGCTCGACGATATGGCGGACGCCGCCGCCGGCCTGCTCACCGCCCTGGGGATCGAGAAGGCCCATGTTTGCGGTTGGGATCCGCGATCGCGCAGGCCGTCGCCATACGTCACCCGTCGCGCGTCTGGAGCTTGATCCTGATCTCCGGGACCACGGGCAACCCGACCCTTCCGCCGCCGAGAGCGGAGGCGCTGGCCAACTTCCTCGCACCCGAACCATCGGAACGGGGGGTGTATATCGAGTCCTTCACGCAATTCGCGAGGACGATCGCGGGGGGTGGATTCGAACTCGACGAGCGGTGGGTCCGGGACCTGGCAGCGCGCAGTTATGACCGCTGTTTCTACCCGCAGGGGGTTGCCCGCCAACTCATGGCCAT
>CAZEOY010000657.1:0-2460 GCA_964513835.1 uncultured Syntrophobacteraceae bacterium | reverse complement strand
GAGTACCGAGCGAGTATCAAGGAGAAGCCGGATACCTCTTCCGATGCTTGAAATCGCATACCCTTCGGATTTTCATTATCTTTATCCTGTATTTCACATGCTGACAGCAGGCAACCGAGTGTCGATGTGGGTGGACCGGAAAAGAGACCACTTGAATTGATAAGATACCAAAAATTCAGGCATTTTTCAATTCGAAGCGAACGCGCTCCGAGAAATTTGCAGAGTCGAAGCACCGCGGGGTTGCCTGACCGCAGGGGCTGCCCCATGGTCATCAAAAAAGATCAGCCGGCCATGTTCTGACCGGCTGAAATCGTTGACCAGATTGGTCGGGACGACTGGATTTGAACCAGCGGCCTCTGCGTCCCGAACGCAGCGCTCTACCAGGCTGAGCCACGTCCCGTTTGGGTGATCGCAACATATAGCAGATGAGCAACCGCGTGTCCATCGAATTCATGTTGAAACACCCGCTGACTCTTCATCCATTGGCTAAGGAACGGCACTGGCACGAGCCCCCTTCACCACCATCGGTGATGGAGACTCCCCTTCCCAGCATGAGAGAGACGGAACGCAGCGGGCAGAGGAGAAGCGGGCACCCTCAAGCGGCTTGAGATTCCATGAGCACTTGATTGAGGACCTGGCTCAGTCCCATGATCTTGTAGGGTTTGGTCAGAACACCGCTGAAACCGAATCGTTTGAAATCAGCCATGATGAGGTCATCGGAGTAGCCGCTCGAAACGATGGCTTTGACCTCGGGATCGATTGCCAAAAGGTGCTCGATGGCCTCCTTGCCGCCCATGCCTCCGGCAATGGTGAGATCGAATATCACCGCACAATATGGGCGTCCTTCCGCTCTGGCCTGCCTGTAAAACTCGATGGCCTCCAGGCCGTCCCGCGCACCCGTGCACTCATATCCCAGGCGCTCCAGCATGGCGCCCAGCACCTCCCTCACCATGGGTTCATCGTCCATAATGAGGATTCGACCGCGACCCGGGATCGGTTGGTCTTCGGCGACGGGGATGCAACATACTTCTTCCTTTGCTGCGGGAAGGAAGATGCAAAAGGAGGTTCCTGTTCCCATTTCCGATTCCACGGTGATCAGCCCTTCGTGGTTCCTGATGATCGAGTACGCTGTGGCGAGGCCCAGTCCATTGCCCTTTGATTTCGTAGTGAAGTAGGGCATGAAGACATTCTGAAGGTGATCGGGATGGATGCCAACGCCCTTGTCGGCGATGCTCAGCTTGACGTAGTGTCCCGGGGCCAGCGGGGCATGGCTGTCATCATGCAGCGCAAAGTTCTCTGCGACGACCTCGATAAGGCCGCCGAATGGCATGGCCTGATCGGCGTTGATGATCAGGTTATGGACCACCTGGCTGATCTGTCCTTCGTCGATGTCCACGGGCCAAAGGTCGGGAGCGAGGGACAAACGGCAGGACGATTTGGAGCCGCACATCGCCAGATTGCTGGATTCTCGAATCAAGGGCGGCAGGGCCGTGACCTTCTTGATGGGGGCTCCTCCCTTGGCGAAGGTCAGCAACTGACTGGAAAGCTGTTGCGCCCGCAAGCACGCCTTCTGGGCCTCCGCCAGTCTCTGATGGAGAGCGGCGTCAGACTTGGCCTGTACCAATGAGAGGGAAATGTTCCCCAGGATGGCTGTCAGGATATTATTGAAATCATGGGCAATGCCGCCGGCCAACGTTCCAAGGGAGCCGAGTTTATCCATCTTGGCGAGCTCCGCTTCGATTCGACGAGCCTCGGTGACATCGCGCACCACCAGGACCACGCCGATGATGCCCTGCTTCTGGTCGATGATGGGGGCACTGCTGGCGGAAATGAACCGCTGCGTCGTGTCACGGGATACGAGACAGGTACTGGAGCTCAGCTCCAGGGCACTACCGCTTTGGAGAACGGTGGCCACCGGATGGAGGCCCGTGCTCATGCTCGCTTCGTCATAGAAATGGAAGACCTCCGCCACAGGACGCCCTACGGCCTCAGCAACGGACCATCCCGTCAGGCGCTCGGCGATATGGTTCATCAACTGAATATTTCCGTTCAGGTCGGCAGCCACCACCCCGTCGCCAATGGAGCGGAGAGTCACCGCCAGTCGCTCCTTTTCCGTTTCCAGAGCCTGGTCGGCTTGCCTGCGCTGGATGATCTTCCACATTCCATCCATCAACAGGGTCAACTGCTGAACGTCGGTTTCATCGTACGGCTCTTCTTTTTCGGCAACTCCCGCCACCGCCACGATCCGCTCGCCGTCGAAGACGGGCAGGTTCATCCGGCGCTTTGCCTCCACGGGGCACAGCAGATTCCACTGCCTATGGGGGGGAAGATCGGTGCCGTCGTTGTCAATGATGGGCTTCCGCTGCCGCACCACCTCACGTACCAGGTCGCTGTCCACCTCGGTAAGACCCATGGGGAGGTCGGGACTGCTGCATTCCTTCGAGGAGCTCGATGGCCAAC
>CAZEOY010000656.1:0-2462 GCA_964513835.1 uncultured Syntrophobacteraceae bacterium | reverse complement strand
TCCGCAGGAGGTTCCTTGACGGAGAGAAGCTCCACATCGAAAACCAGAAACTGATTCGGACCGATCATATTGCCCGCGCCCCTCTCGCCATAAGCCAGCTCGGAGGGGATGTAAAGGGTCCACTGAGAGCCCTCCTTCATGAGCGGCAACGCCTCGGTCCAACCCTTGATGACCTTGTCCACGCCGAACGTGGCCGGCTGTCCGCGTTTGTGGGAGCTGTCGAATTCATTGCCATTGATCAATGTGCCACGGTAGTTCACTTCGACCGTATCTGTGTTCTTCGGGGTCTTGCCTGTTCCTTCCTTGATGATCTTATACTGAAGACCGCTCGGCAGGGTCACGACGCCATCCTTTTTGGCATTTTCAGCCATGAAGGCCGCGCCTTCCGCTTTGTTCTTCTCACCGAGCTCCTTGTTCATCTCAGCCCTCTTCTTCATCTCTTCGGCGCGCCTGGCTTTCATTTCCTCCTGGAGAGGCTGCAGGGCAGCCCGCATCTCTTCCTCGGTCAGCGCGCCTTCGACTCCCGCGAGTCCCTCTCTGATGGCCTTGATGAAGATCTCCGTATCCATTTCCACTGAGTTCTGCTTCATGCGTCTCCCAACGTCGTAGCCAAGGGTGTAGCTCAACTTTTCTTTCTGGGTCTTGAGCTCGGTCTTGGACTTGCCCGGCTCGGCGATGGCAGATTTCTGCTTCTGGTTCTTGGCTTTAGGGATTTCTCTCTGCTGCTCGGCAGCCATGGCTTGTCCGAGGATTAGAAAGGTGCTCAGCACGATCGACAGGACGATTCTCATTCAGGGTCTCCTTTCACCAAGCGCAATGACTTCACCCGTGTTGAGTGACAGAGTATAGTGATGTTTGTCGGGGATGGCAAATCACGGGACTCTCCCGACCAGAAACCGCTCTGCTCCAATGGGTGCAGGCTTCTTCTTCACTGTCTCCCCTCCTCAACCGGCGACGACGATCGACGGATCGTAGAAGTCGGGGGGATCGATGCCGAGGAGTGTGAAACAGGTGGCTGCCACATTGGTGAGACCGGGCTCCTTGAGGTCGGGATTGAGACGGAGACCCGACCCGGGCCGAGGGTCATAAACGATGAACCAGACGGGATTCAGCGTATGAGCCGTCTTGCCTTTGGGACGGCCGTGCTCATCCACCTTCACCTGGCCGGTCTTCCTGTTGATCTCGAACATTTCTTCGGCATTGCCATGGTCTGCGGTCACGACCAGGATGCCGCCCGTCTCGCGAACCACGGGCAGAATGCGGCCGAGACTGAGGTCAACGCACTCCACGCCGATCTTCGCGGCGTGGTAGATGCCCGTGTGTCCGACCATGTCCCCGTTTGGGTAGTTCAGCCGGATGAAGTCGAATCTGCGCGAACGCATGGCCTCGATGACCCGGTCCGTGATTTCGGCGGATTTCATCCAGGGTCTTTCCTCGAAGGGTACCCGGTCTGAGGGTACTTCGATGTATTCCTCCAATTCCTCGCTGAATTTGCCCGACCGGTTGCCATTCCAGAAGTAGGTGACATGCCCGAACTTCTGGGTTTCGCTGATGGCGGCCTGCCTTATGCCGCGCTCGCAGAGCAGCTCACCCATGGTCCGCTCGATGCACGGCGGCTCCACCAGGTAACTCGAGGGTATGTGCGCCTCGGTATCGTATTCCATCATGCCCGCGAACGCCACCCGGGGCCGCGGGGTCCGTTGGAACTTGTCGAAGGGGTCCTCTTCGAACGCCCTGCAGATCTCTATGGCACGATCGCCACGGTAGTTGAAGTAGATCACCGAGTCCCCATCCCGAATGGGGCCTACGGGACCATCGGCGTCGGCGATGACGAAGGCGGGAAGGTCCTGGTCGATGACGCCGGGTTTTTCGTCCCGGTAGGTGCGGATGGCTTCCTCGGCGGATGGAAAGGTTCGCCCTTCGCCCGCCACATGGGTTTTCCAGCCCAGGGCCACCATGCCCCAGTCGGCTTCGTACCGGTCCATCGTCACCTTCATGCGTCCGCCGCCGCTGGCGATGCGATAATCCACTCCGGCCTGCTCGTTCACTTCCTTGAGAAAGGATTCAAAGGGAATGACGTAGTCCAGGGCGGAGGTTTCGCCGACATCCCGGCCATCCAGCAGGATGTGGACCCGCACCCCGGGAAGCTTCTCCTGGAATGCGGCCCGGCGGATCATGAGCTTCAGGTGGTCGATGTGACTGTGTACATTGCCGTCGGAGAACAAGCCGATGAAATGGAGAGCCCCGCCATGCTCCCGGCAGAACTGGACAAGGTGCTGCCAGGCCCGGCTTTCGTAGATCCTGCCCGACTCCAGGGCTTCGTTGACCAAACGCGCTCCCTGCGGGTAAAACCGCCCGGCCCCGAAAGCGTTGTGACCGACTTCGGAGTTCCCCATGTCCTCGTCCGAAGGCAGGCCGACTGCTGTACCGTGGGCTTTGAGCAGCGCCCACGGACAATTGGA
>CAZEOY010000655.1:0-2465 GCA_964513835.1 uncultured Syntrophobacteraceae bacterium | reverse complement strand
GAGGGGGTTTTCCTATCACGAAAGGGTCAACCCTTTCAAGGGGTACAGGGTACGATGGACTCGGAGCGGTCTCGCTCAGCCTCATCGTATGCTCGGATTTCCTCGAGTTCCTCCAGCGCTCCGAGGATCTGTTCGCACTCTGCGAGGGGCGGGACAACGGCCCTAGGGTTTCCTTCCTCGTCAACCAAATACTTCTCGTGCCAACAAATCATCGTATCGCCTCGTGTGACCAACGGGCATCAGTACGAGTAATATGGACTGAAGCCTTGCATTTGGCAATCAATATATCTCCCCGCTGGATGCCCGAAGGTTGATGCTTTCGCAGGAAGCCGTCACCCCTGTCAAAACCGGGGTCCAGGAATCATTCAACCAACTGAAGGCACTGGAGTCCTTCTTCCTCGGACATGGAAACGTTGATCCGCTCCGCAGGAGGTAGAGGACCTCTGGATCCCGGCTTTCGCCGGAATGACGATTGGGGCCAGCAGTGTGCACATTTCATCCCTTCGCGGGTGCCGTGCCCCAAGGCCGGCGTGATGATTTCGACGGGATATTGATCTATCGCACCTCTTGGGTATGAAAACTATACCATGGACCTTGAATTCGATCCAGGAAAGAGCGTGGCCAACAAAGAGAAGCACGGCATTGATTTCGTCGAAGCGCACGCCCTGTGGGAGGACCCGGATCTGAGCGAGGTTCCTGCATTGCCGGTTGATGAACCCAGCTCCGTGGTTATCGGCAAGATCAGTCAGAAACACTGGTCTGCTATCGTCACGCGCCGAGGCGACAGGACGAGGATCATCTCCGTGCGCCGGTCCCGAGACAAGGAGGTGGAGATCTATGAAGGCTGAGGAACTGGACAGGAGATTCGACGCGGGAGAGGACATTTGCCAGTTCCTGGATCTGTCCCGCCTCCGGCGCCCCGGACAAGAGCAAAAGCGCGTCAACGTGGATTTTCCTCTCTGGATGCTTCGCTCCCTCGACAAGGCTGCCAAGCGGCTAGGCGTACCCCGTCAGTCCATCATCAAGGTGTGGGTAGCCGAGCGTCTTGAAAGGGACCAAAGCTGACCCACTGTGCCTTCTCCATGGCGGACAGCCTTTCAGGTGCCCACGCCAGGTTCTTCAAGAGCCATCTTCCCCTGGAGGACTCCCTGCAGCTGGGTCAGATCCCCGGAATACGCTCAGCACGATGGCCGTGAGATCGTCGTGCTGAGGGGCGGGGCCGACAAAGGCGCCCACGGCTTCCATGATCCTGGCCAGGAGGGCGTCGGCCCCCATCTCTCGCCCCTCCCTGGCGACGTCCAGGAGTCGGTCGAACCCGAACATCTCCTGTCGCTCGTTCATGGCCTCCACGATGCCGTCGGTGTACAGCACGACCTTGTCCCCAGGGGCCAGCTCCAGCCGCGTCTCCTGGTATTCCGCGTCCGGCAGGATCCCCAGGGGGAAACTGTCCCCCACGGTCTGCACGAGCCTGGCCTCCCCGGTCCCCCCATGGAGATGGATGGGCTGGGTCTGACCCCCGCTGGAGAGGCCCAGGGTGCGGCTCTCCGCATCCACGACCACGAAGAGCAGGGCCACGAACATGCCGCTCTTGAGGTCCTTCTTGAGGCGTCGGTTGGCCCGTATCATGATCTGGCTCACGCCCAGTTCCTGCTCTGACAGCATGCGGAAGACCCCCCGGGCCGCGGACATGACCAGGGCCCCGGACACGCTCTTTCCCGTCACGTCGCCAACCACGATACCCAGCCGGCCGTCCCCCATCTCCATGAAGTCGTAGAAGTCCCCGCCCACCTCCCGGGCCGGGATGGACCGGGCCGCAATCTCCATTCCTTCCAGCCTGGGGGGCTCGGCCGGGAGCATGCTCATCTGGAGGTCCCGGGCGATGGCCAACTCCTCCTCCATGCGCTCCTTCTCCACCACCTCCCGGACGAGGACGGCGTTCTGGATGGCCACGGCCCCCTGGTTGGCCAAAGTCCTGAGGAGGTTGATGTCCTCCCGCCGATAGAACTTCCCCGACTTCTTCCGGCCCAATGCAATGAGGCCGGTGAGCTTCTCCTCGTAGATGAGGGGAACCACGAGGGTGGCATCCAGTCTTTGGAACGCCTCCTCGCACGCCTCTCTTTCCGCCTCGAAAGCGGGGTCGGCCTGGACGTCGTAAATGGTCAACTCCCGCTTGCGGGCTGCCAGTTTCTGGATGAGGGGGTGGCCGCTCGGCAGCTCGGACGAAGAGGCCGGACCTTTCGTTTTTCCGCCATCCGCGGCCGTGCACTCATAAGCCAGAGCCCCCTGGTTGAGGACCAGCAGTCGCCCGGCGTCCAGAAAGAGGGTTCTCACGGCGAACTCCATGATCCGCTTTCCGATCTGATCCAGGCTCAGCAAAGACCGCAGCGCCTCCCCGATGCGCTGCACCGTCTCCACGGTCATGGGCCGGCCGGTGGAGTTCATGGTGGTGGACAACAAGTCCGACA
>CAZEOY010000654.1:0-2465 GCA_964513835.1 uncultured Syntrophobacteraceae bacterium | reverse complement strand
TATCCTCGGCATCGGCGGCGGTCTCATCCGTATGCCCTCGCTCATCTACATCCTGGGCTGCCCGACCCACGTGGCCGTTGGGACCGACCTCTTTGAAGTCGCCATCTCGGGCCTCTATGGCGCCGCCACTTACACGTACAAGGGCCGCACCGAGCTCGTCGCCGCCATCATCATGCTGGTGGGCGCTTCGGTGGGCGCGCAGGTCGGGACCGTGGCCACCAAGTACATCAAGGGCTACGGCATCCGCATCGCCTTCGGCCTCGCCGTCATCGGCTGCGCCATCTCCATCGTGCTCAAGCTCATGCCTTCTTTCCTTCCCCAGTACAAAGCCACTTTCGACAACACCGCCACCTTCTTCGTGCTGGGCGTCGTCGCCGCCCTCTCCACCTACATTGCCGTGAAGATGGTTCAGGGCGCCAAGGCGGAAGTGGCGGGCAAGAAGAAGGCTGCCATGGCCCGGGCCGCATGAGGCTGAGCAGATCGCGACAACCCCATTCGATGAAGAGGGAGCTGGATATGAGAAACAGAAGAAGTTGGACCGCAGCCATCGTGATCGCTCTGCCGCTGTTGTTCCTGGTGGGCTGCATGGAATACGGCAAGGTGGACCAGGGCCGGGTGATCGCCCTGGACAAAGAGAAGAGAACCGTGACTTTGATCCAGGATGTCAAATCCGAGCCGAACAATCCAGATTACTCGAATCTGCCGCCGCACATCTACACGCTGCCGACGGATCCCCATGAAATGGGGCCCGAGCCCAAGGTCGGCATGCGGATGAAGCTGGACACCAAGAACAAGCAGATCGTCATCTTCGACCAGGCTTCGCAGAACTTCAAGACGATCAACTACACCCTGATCGATCAGAAGGAAAATGTGGGCAGAGACGATCCCTTGGTGTACGATGCCGCGGCGAAAGCGCCCAGGAAGTTCCCGGCTGTGGATCGCGACAAGAAGACCATCACCATTTACTCGACCCGGCAGAAGATCCTGACCACGTTCTCGCTGCCCGACGAGTACTTCTCGCTGCCCGAGATCACCTGGGACGCCGGCGACGAGGTGAGGATCTACTACCTGGAGGCCGGGAAAGCCCACCGGTTTATGAACATCAGCAGGACGGACATTTACAAGAAATAGTGAAATAAGGTAGCTAGGAAGGGAAGGGTCCCCCGCCAATTCCTGGAAGGGGGGCGCCTTCCCCGGAACTCGAGACCTACCCACTATAACGGTCCGTGAACAGGAAAGATGCCAGCGATGAACCTACAGCAAAAGATTGTGATCGTCATACTGGACATCGTGTTGATTCTGGAGCTCTGTATCGGCATGTATTTCGCCCAACTGGATCCGGACAACTTCACTGCCGCGTTCTGCAAGGCCTTCTTCAGCATGCTCATCCCCACGCTCGTTCTGGCAAGAATCATGGTCAAGCGATTCCGGACCGTTATCCCCGAGCCCGCCCCATGAACCTGGAAGCATCGAGTCGGTTGCATAGCATCACTGGGCGGGCCGGGGCCCTCTTCTGCATCCTGTGCGTGATTGCAGGACTCGACGGCCTTGTGGCCCAGTTCAGGACCCCGCCCAATGAGTTCCTGGCCCTCCCCGGTGATTCCATCCACGTCAACGGACCATGCAGCCCCGACATTCAGGATGTCTCCCGGTTGACCTACGAGAGCACTTCGGATGGGATTCGACTGCGGTTTGAAGCCATCCATTCCGGATTCTGGCTCGGTGGGACCATGTGGAGGGGCCTGCTGGAATTGAGCGGGGATCTCAGGCCCGGCGACTATGGCGCTGTGGTCCGTCCCAAAGACATCCCGGATGAAAAGCCCTTCGGTCTTTTCGTTATCAGGGTTTTCCCGAATGCGGAGGCCCTTCAGCAGGCGTCCAGATCCCTGATTCGGAGGAATTTCGGGATCTCCCCCTGGCTCGTCCTTGCAATCTCCATTGGGCTCACAGCTCTTGCCTTCGGCCTCGTCTACAGAATCTCCCAGAAAAGAGAGCGCCTGATGGCCGACCAGGGACGTGCCGAGATCTACCGGGTGGCCAAAACGGAGGGCTTCTATGAAGTGGCCTTCGGTTTGGGCACGACCCATGGCGTTCGCACGGGCGACTCCCTGCCCATCCTGAATCACCGGGGAGAGCGTGTGGGGGAAGTCACGGTGACCCAGAGCTTCGACAAGGATGCCTCCGGCAACGTAGACCTGGATACGGTCGTCAAGCCCGGGTTCGTGGTCACCAGGAATTCCTGATCTCATCCAAAATCGAGCCAGCCATAAAATCGAGCCAGCCATCCGGAGATGTATGATCCGCCTCAGGAGACCCCCTTTCCCCCTTTTCACCACGCGTTTGATTTAAGGGGTGGCCGGGCTAAGCGGAGCTTACGCGTGCTCCGGTGAGCTCGCACATGGGCAAGCTCCGTTTAGCCCATGGCGCCAGGTCTGACCGGGGTGATGAGCCTGATTCAACAGCAT
>CAZEOY010000653.1:0-2473 GCA_964513835.1 uncultured Syntrophobacteraceae bacterium | reverse complement strand
TCGAAAAGGAGGGGGCCAACACGCTCATCATCGCGGCCTGTTCGCCCCGCGTCATGTACGATGTGTTCAGCTTTGAAGGCTGTATCATGGATCGCGTCAACCTGCGTGAGCAGGTGGTCTGGTGTCAGCCGCCCAATGAAGAAGACACACAGATGATGGCCGAAGACTATCTGCGGATGAGCGGGGCCAAGCTGAGGTCCACGGAGCTGCCCGAGCCCTACAAGCCCGAGCGTGAGCTGTCCAGGGACATTCTCGTGGTGGGCGGTGGTGTCACCGGTCTCACGGCAGCCCTCGAAGTCGCCAAGGCCGGTTACAAGGCCGTTCTGGTTGAAAAAGAGGCGCAGCTGGGCGGGTTCCAGAAGAAAGTGACCGACAAAGCGACTTTCCCCTACAAAGAAGTCGTGCCCAACGACATCGACGCCTTGATCGAATCGGTGCAGAACAATGCCAACATCAAGGTTTATACCGGTGCCAAGGTTGAAGAGCTGGCGGGTGGCCCGTGCGTTTTCGACGTTAAGGTCAAGCAAAACGGGACCAGCACCGACCATCAGATCGGCGCCGTGGTCATGGCGGCAGGCTGGCAGCCCTATGATCCTGCCAAGCTGGATGGCAAGCTGGGATTCGGCCAATCCCCCAACATCATCACCAACATTCAGTTCGAGGAGATGAAGCTGGCCGGGAACGTGGCTCGCCCGAGCGACGGCAAGGCCCTGAAGAACGTGGCCTTCCTGCAGTGTGCCGGTTCCCGCGACCCGGAGCACCTTCCCTATTGCTCCTCCGCCTGCTGCCTCACCTCTTTGAAGCAGGCCATCTTGATCAAGCAGGACAATCCCGATTGCAACGTGTTCATCATCTACAAGGAAATGCGCACGCCGGGGCAGGCCGAGGATTTCTATCGCAAGGCCCAGCAGTCCGGAGTCATCTTCGCCCGCTCCCAGGATCCTGAGGTGAAGGTGAGCGGCAACAGCATCACAGTGGATTTCATGGATGAACTCCTCGGTGAATCCGTGAGCCTGGGTGATCTGGACCTGGTCGTCCTCGCCACGGGCATGGTGCCCGAGTCGGCTTTCGGCGAAGATCCGCGAGCGAAAGAGCCCAAGGAGGGTGAAGAGGCCTCTGAGGTGCCGGCCGATGTGATCCTGGCTTCGGATATTTTGAACCTCCAGTATCGCCAGGGGCCGGAGCTGCCGGGCCTGAAATACGGGTTCCCCGATTCCCACTTCATCTGCTTCCCCTATGAAAGCCGCAGGACCGGTATTTATCCTGCGGGATGTGTGCGTCGGCCCATGGGTGTGGCCAACTCCATTGAAGACGCCACCGGTGCGGCCATGAAGGCCATCCAGTGCGTGGAGCTGACCAGCCGGGGCGCGGCCGTTCATCCGCGAGCCGGGGACATGACCTATCCGGAGTTCTTCATGCAGCGCTGCACGCAGTGCAAGCGGTGTACGGAAGAGTGTCCTTTCGGGGCCATCAATGAGGACGAAAAGGGCAACCCGCTGCCCCAGCCGACGCGTTGCCGTCGCTGCGGTGTGTGCATGGGCGCCTGCCCCGAGCGCATCATCTCCTTCAAGAACTACTCGGTGCCCATGATCGGAGACATGATCAAGGCGATCAACGTCCCGGATGAATACGATGAGAAGCCGCGCATCCTGGTCCTGGCCTGCGAGAACGACGCCTATCCGGCCCTGGACATGCTCGGGTTCCGGCACATGAAGTTCAACCCGTGGATGCGCGTCATTCCCATGCGCTGCCTCGGCTCCATG
Organism: uncultured Syntrophobacteraceae bacterium; assembly: GCA_964513835.1. Classification (GTDB taxonomy): domain Bacteria; phylum Desulfobacterota; class Syntrophobacteria; order Syntrophobacterales; family Syntrophobacteraceae; genus JALOOX01. The sequence continues at coordinate 710 of CAZEOY010000653.1, read as the reverse complement.
AACCTCGTCTTCATCGCGGATTCGCTTTCCAAGGGAATCGACGGTGTGCTGCTCCTGGGCTGCCAGCATGGCGACAACTATCAGTGCCACTTCATCAAGGGGAGTGAGCTGGCCAACATCCGCCTGAGCAAGGTCAAGGAAACCCTGGACCGTCTGCAGCTTGAGTCGGATCGCGTGAAATTCGAGTCCGTTTCCATCACCGACTACACCACGCTCGCCACTCTCCTGGATGAGTTTTCTGCAAGGTTGGAGGAGATTGGGCCGAACCCGTACAAGGGATTTTAGGACGAGCACCAGACCTGAGATCCATCGATTGGGGGGAGGCGGTCCGGAGCAGGGGCTTCGGCTCCTCCTTCCCCGTTGGATCCGGGTCATTCGGTCCTCAGGAATAATCCATTGACCGTTTGATCATCTTTCAGGAGGCATTGGGATGAGCAACAAAGTCGATCCTAACCTGATCCACGATCTGAAGCATTTCGGGCTTTCCGAGGCCCAGAAATGCTATAATTGTGGGAATTGCACGGCCATCTGTCCGCTATCCACCCCTGACAACCCCTTTCCCAGGAAGTTCGTGCGCTACATCCAAATGGGCCAGACGGAGAAGATCCTGAAGTCGCCCGAGCCCTGGCTGTGCTACTACTGCGGGGATTGTTCCACCGCATGCCCGCGCGGGGCCGGGGACGGAGCGCCTGCGAGCTCCGCCTCGTCGA
>CAZEOY010000652.1:0-2477 GCA_964513835.1 uncultured Syntrophobacteraceae bacterium | reverse complement strand
GGAGGTTCTGGACACGACGCTCCAGGCGTTCCGGCTGGCGGAATCGGTGAATCTCCCGGTCATGATCATCCTCGACGCCTTCTTCCTCTCCCACACCTATGAACCGGTGGACATCCCCGAGCAAGGCGAGGTGGACGCTTTTTTGCCGTCCTATGAGCCGCGTTTCGCCGTAAGCACCGACACGCCCTGCGCCGTGGGCCAACTGGCGCCGCCGGGGATCTACATGGAGTTCCGTTACAACATCCACCAGGCCATGCAGGAGGCCTTGGGGCGCTTCGACGAAATCGACCGCGAGTTCAGCAGCCGCTTCGGGCGCCGCTACGGCCCGGTTGAGCCGGTCTGCTGCGAGGATGCCGAAATCATCCTGGTGACCTCGGGAACGATCACGAGCACATCGAGGCAGGTCGTGGAAGATTTGAGGGCCGCCGGAGAAAAGGTCGGGCTGCTGAAGATCAAGCTCTTCAGACCATTTGCGGTGGATTCGGTCCGACAGGTTCTCTGCGGGGCGCGGAAGGTGGCGGTCATCGACCGCAACTTTTCATTTGGGGCAAGCTGCATGTTCGCCCAGGAAGTGAAAGCATGTCTCTACGGCAGGCCGGGGGCTCCAACCGTGTTTGGGTACGTGGCGGGCCTCGGCGGACGGGACGTCACCGAAGACGTCCTGATGGAGATTTACAGGCGCACCCGTGAGAGCGACGCCCCCGAGAGCGATAGCATCTGGGTGGGGCTGCGGGAGGTGGCGGCATGACGACGAAGCTCGAGATACCTGAAGGGGACTTTATGCACTCAGGGCACGTGGGATGCCCGGGGTGCGGTGCGGCCATTGCCATGCGGTTCGTCCTGAAGGGGCTGCGGGAGAAAACCGTCATGGTGCTGCCGGCCTGCTGCTGGTCTATCCTGGCCGGGCCCCATCCGCAGTCGACCCTGGATATCCCGGTGATCCACACGGCTTTCGAGACGGGAGGGGCCGTGGCGAGTGGTGTGCGGGCGGCCCTCGACGCTAAAGGGGACACGGAAACCACGGTGGTGACATGGGCGGGGGACGGAGGCACCTTCGACATCGGTTTCCAGTCCTTCAGCGGGGCGGTGGAGCGGAACGAGGACTTCATCTACTTCTGTTACGACAACGAAGCGTACATGAACACGGGGGTGCAGCGCAGCTCGTCCACACCCTACGGCGCCTGGACCACCACCACGCCCCACCAGGACTGGAAGCGGCGGCGCAAGAAGAACATTGTCGAGGCCATGGTGGCCCACCGTATTCCTTACGCCGCAACGGCGAGCATTGCCTACCCGGAGGATCTCCTGCACAAGGTGGAGAAGGCGAAAACCATCAAGGGATCGCGGTTTATTCACATTTTCGCGAGCTGTCCCACGGGCTGGCGGCTGCCTTCGGAGATGGCGGTGAAGATCGCCCGCATGGCCGTGCAGACGAACATTTTCCCGCTTTACGAGGTGGAAGACGGGACCCGCTACACCCTCAACGTCACGCCCAAGGGCTACCTGGTGCGGGAGTATTTCCGGCTCCAGGGGCGATTCAAGCACCTGACCGACGCTGACCTCGAGGCCATTCAGCAGATGGTGGACGAAGACTGGCAGCTGCTCCAGCGCAAAGCAGGGCTCTCGGCAATGTGAGGGCGCATTTGCTCCTGGCGCAGAGACACAGAGGCGCAGAGAAAATCCTTGGCGGTCTTCGTCTGTTGGGAGGCATTCGCAAAGGGTGTGTGAACAGCCGGAGAGCGGTCGATCATCGGGCAGCGGCTTTGGAGCAGGCTCCCTCTTTTCTGCGCCGTTTGATTTCACTCCGGCACATTTCCCAGATGAAGCACTGGGTTCGGTACTGGCAATAGAGCTCGGGGTCCGTGCAGGCGTCACAGGACTCGACGCATTCCTCGCAGTAGGAGTATTCGTATTTGTTGCAGCGGACCACGGCGGGACGGTCCGGGTGAAATCGACACCCGGTGAAATCCGGCTGAACTTCTCTGGCCTGCGTTGTTCGTTCGTTCACGGGTCGATCCAGGTCCTTTTCAAAGCTCCCAGCTCTTCAGAGTATCGAGGAGGACATAATCGGTCAGGTCATGATGAATGTGCGTGACCGAAATGTAATCTTCAGCCAGCACGTAAGAGTCGGCCTCCACGTGGGGATCGCCCAGGATGGCTTTGTTGCGCAGCCAGTAGTAAACGTTGTTCCGCGGGTCCGAGCGTCGGTCATAGGTTTCCACCGCACGCATCTTCCCCTGGTGTGTGATCTTCACGCCCCGCACCCGGGAATACGGCACATTCGGAACGTTCACATTCAGAGTCACCCCCGGCGGCAAGCCTTTGAGCTCCAAGGTCCGAAGCAGCCGCGGGATGAATTCTGTGGCCGACGAAAAATCGGACGTGTCGAAAGAATCCATGGAGACAGCGACAGAAGGTACCCCGAGCACGGCCGCTTCAGTCGCCGCCGAGACGGTTCCGGAATAGATCACGTTGAC
>CAZEOY010000651.1:0-2483 GCA_964513835.1 uncultured Syntrophobacteraceae bacterium | reverse complement strand
TGGACACTGCCATAGATCGGATCCAGCAGGATACGCGGCACTATGCCAAGCGACAAATGACCTGGTTCCGGGGAGATCCCGAGTTTCGATGGGTGGATGCTGATGACTGCGAGGCTGCCACGGCCTGGATAGAAGCCCGACTGGCCACGCTTCCGCCAGTCGATTGATTCCCTTCGGCTCAGACCTGCCGGTGCAGGCCCGGGTCGCGTGCCGATCACAGCCGGGAATCACTCCAAGCCGGATCAGGACAGCCGGTTTCGATAGTCTTCATAGCCAAATTGCCGCACAACCCGGATCGTCCCGTCCTGGTGCCGAATGGCGATGGAGGGAAGGCGAACGCCGTTGAAGGTGTTGTTCTTGACCATGGTGTAATGGGCCATGTCGAGAAAGACGACCGGATCCCCGACTGCCAGCGGTTTTGGGAACGAGTAGTCACCGATGACGTCTCCGGCAAGACAGGTCAAGCCGCCCAGCCGATAGGTGTGTGGATGCACTCCAGGCTCTGCCGCCCCGGCCACGTCGGGGCGATATGGCATCTCGATGACATCGGGCATATGGGCGGCCGCCGACGTGTCCAGGATCGCTATGTCCATGGCGTTATGAACGATGTCCACCACCCTGGAGACCAGCACGCCAGCATTCAGCGCCACAGCCTCGCCCGGTTCCAGGTACACTTCCAGGTCGTGCCTGTTCCTGAATTCCGTAATGGTGTCACACAACAGGTCGACATCGTAGTCAGGCCGCGTGATGTGGTGACCTCCACCGAAATTCACCCACTCCATGCGGGGAAGAAATTCGCCGAACTTCTTTTCGAATACAGCCAGGGTGCGAACCAAAGAGTCGGCGTTCAGTTCACAGAGATTGTGGAAATGCAGTCCCGACAGCCCCTCAAGCTCCCATCCACGAAAGGTCCGGCGAGTCACGCCGAGTCGGGAGCCTGGACCGCAGGGGTCATACAGAGAGACTCTGACTTCCGAGTGCTCCGGATTGACTCTCATGCCGCACCGAACAGCCTTTCCAGATCGGGCAATGATGGGTTTGAAGCGATCCCATTGAGTGAAGGAGTTGAAGACGATGTGATTCACATAGCCGAGGAGTTCACTGAATTCGGACTCCCGGAAGCCCGGTGAGAAAACGTGGACCTCCTTTCCGAATTCTTCCCATCCGAGCCTGGCCTCGTCGAGGGAGCTTGCGGCGATGCCGTAAAGATGGCGCCGAATTTGCGGAAACAGGGAGAACGTGGAAAAACCCTTGATGGCCATGATGATCCTGCAACCCGTCCGGTGTTGAACGGAGCTCAACACTGACAAATTGCGCTCCAGCGCAGCCTCGTCCATCACATACGCGGGACAGGGCAGACCCTCCCAATCCGCTTCAAATGCCCAACTGCTCGGATTTTGCATACTCATTCGCTGCCTGGGATTTGAGCCGCACCAGCCCTCATTGGGGCTGTAACAGGATCATCCCCTCTGCAAGTAAATCTGTTCTCGGGCAGGCAATGCCCCCACCGAGGCGTTCAATCGAGGAAGCGCTCAGTCCATGGGAGCCCATACTTTCCAAGCACCTCCATGAACGGGTCCGGATCCATCTCCTCCACGTTGAACACGCCCCGGCCCTTCCATTTTCCCGTCAGCATCATCATGGCCCCGATCACGGCCGGAACCCCAGTGGTGTAAGACACAGCCTGTGCTTTGACTTCGCGGTAGCACTCGGCATGGTCGCAGACGTTATAGATGTAATATTTGCGGGGTTTCCCGTCCTTGAGTCCCTCGATCATGCACCCGATGTTGGTCTTCCCCCGGTAATTGTCCCCGAGCGTGGACGGCTCCGGAAGAAGGGCCTTCAGAAACTGCAGGGGGATGATCTCGCAGCCCTGGAACGGTACCGGGTCGATGCGGGTCATGCCCACGTTCTGGAGCACGCGCAGGTGGGTGAGATACTCCTGGGAAAAGGTCATCCAGAACCGCATACGCTTCACATGCGGGATGTTTTTCGCCAGCGACTCCAACTCCTCATGGTACATGAGGTACATTTCCCGCGGGCCGATCTCGGGGAAGTCGAAGGTCTTGTGGACGGACAAGGGCTCTGTTTCGATCCACTGCCCCTCCTCATAATACTTCCCTTTGGCTGTGACCTCCCGGATGTTGATCTCGGGGTTGAAGTTGGTGGCGAAGGGGTGGCCGTGGTCCCCGGCGTTGCAGTCCATGATGTCGATGGTGTGGATCTCGTCGAAATGGTGCTTCTGAGCGTGGGCGCAAAAGATGTTGGTCACACCCGGATCGAAGCCGCACCCCAGGAGCGCCATGATCCCGCGCTCGCGAAAGCGGTCCTGGTAGTCCCACTGCCACCTGTAACAGAATTTGGCCTCGTCAGGGGGCTCATAGTTGGCGGTGTCCAGGTAGTCCACGCCCGTTTCAAGACAGGCGTCCATGATGGTGAGGTCCTGGTAGGGGAGGGCCACGCTGATCACAAGATTCGGAGAA
>CAZEOY010000650.1:1649-2489 GCA_964513835.1 uncultured Syntrophobacteraceae bacterium | reverse complement strand
CAAAGGGTACCTCTTGATCTCCTCAAGATAGATGCGAAAGGGATCGAACGAGACGGGATGCGATCTTTCCTTGGGTGAGAGAGCGTTCTTCCGGGATTCCTCGCTCACTTCCTCCTGGCCCGTCTCATCGTAGTCGTCCAGCTGCTTCCTGGTTGCCATTGCGTTTCGCTGCCTCACTTTTGGGGTTCCCCCCCGGTGAAACGGAGAGTGGAACTTGATTCAATAGTTCCATATGTTTAAATGAACATCAACTTAGCATATTAAGGGCACCCCGGAAACAAGATCAAGGGAAATCGGGTCCCGGAGAAAGTCATTGCGTTTTACCTGTGCCTTCTTTATAAGAACCGAACTTCATGGGGGGTGGTGAATCCACTCGCCATAGCCACAAAACTCCGCAATTGCGACACTGAAATCATGAAGATCATGAGCCTGCTCATCCCTGCACGCACGGACCGGGACCTCCTTTCGTCCTCTCTCAGCCCCAATGATGGGCTTCCTGCAATTTCCTTGGTCATGGATTCCAGCTGGCCCACGGATTTCACCCCGATTGTCGGCCAGGAAGCTATGAGACAAATCCCCCGGAGAACTTCAGGATGATCGTCGCAGTGGACGGACCGGCCGGTGCTGGGAAGAGCACGGTGTGCAGGCTTCTCGCCCGTGAACTGGGCTATACCTTTCTCGATACGGGAGCCATGTATCGGGCTCTCGCATGGGCATTGCGTCAGCAGTTCTCCGATTGGGATCATGTCCGATCCCTCCGGAGGACCCCGCTCGATGCCGGCTTTCCTCTCCGATTCGAGATACAGGACGCCGACCTGCGCATCTTCTTCTGTGAGAAGA
>CAZEOY010000650.1:0-1639 GCA_964513835.1 uncultured Syntrophobacteraceae bacterium | reverse complement strand
TCAGAGACCCGGAAATCACCCGATTGGCATCGAGTGTCTCGCAAATCGCCTGGGTGAGGGAGTACCTCACCGAATGGCAGAGGCAGCTCGCCCGTGATGGCCGCGTGGTCGCCGAAGGCCGAGACATGACCACCGTGGTCTTCCCTGAGGCGGAAGTGAAGGTGTTTCTCACGGCAGATCTGGCCACGCGCGCACGGCGACGATTTGTTGAGTATGTCCAGAAAGGAATCTCCGTGGAGTATTCCACTCTGGAATCCCAGATTCGAGAGCGCGATGAGGCGGATTCCCGTAGATCCCTGGCGCCCCTCCGCCCGGCGCCCGATGCCTGCATCATCGACACCTCGGAGATGGAGATTCGTCAGGTGGTCCACATCCTGGTTCAGCTGGTGCGTTCGCGGGATTCCCGCTGAGCCGTGTCGGCGAAGCTTTGAATGCATCCTTTTTAGGCTGCGCAAAAACCTGGCGGCTCGCCTGTCCGCTGACTCAGCAGGAGACCCTCGAGCGGAAGTGGGTGGGAAAACTGATGGGTTTGCATTGATTGACCATAAAATGCGATTGCCAAGTCCGGTTCTTTTTGATAGTTTTCTGGATTTAAAAGAGTGGCGCAAGCCAAATACCGACAAGGGGGTAACTCATTCAATGGTCAACAACAACGACGACAACGCCAAAGAAATCATTCAAGACGAACTGACCGAAGCTTCCGTAGAGGACGATACGTTTTCCGATGCAGATCTGGAAGACATGGAAACTCTTCAGGATCTCTATGAGCAAAGCTTCAAGAACATCCAGGAGGGCGAGGTCATTCGGGGCCGGGTGGTCCAGATCAGTGATGACTTCGTGATGGTGGACATCGGCTACAAGTCCGAAGGCCAGATTCCCATCCAGGAGTTCAGGGGCGAGGAGGGCTTGATCGAGGCAGCCCTGGGAGATGAAGTCGACGTCTTGCTTGAATATCACGATGACGAAGATGGAAGCATCCATCTTTCGAAAGAGAAGGCCGCGAAGATCAAGATCTGGGATGACATCAGCCGCATCTACAATGATGATGGCATGATCGAAGGCCGCATCGTGTCCAAGGTCAAGGGAGGATTGGCCGTGGATATCGGTGTCCAGGCTTTCCTTCCCGGCTCCCAGGTGGATCTCAGGCCCGTGCGGAACCTGGAGAGCCTCATCGGACAGGTGTTCCCGTTCAAGATCCTTAAGTACAACAAGAAGCGCAGAAATGTGGTCCTTTCCCGCCGCACCCTGCTGGAAAAAGAGCGCGAGCATCTGAAGTCCCAGACTCTGGCCAACCTGGAAGAAAAGAAAGTGGTCGAGGGCATCGTCAAGAACATCACCGATTACGGTGTGTTCGTGGATCTCGGCGGCATCGACGGCCTCCTGCATATCACCGATATGAGCTGGGGGCGCGTGGGACATCCCTCCGAGATGTTCCAGATCGGCGACAAGATTCAGGTCCAGGTGCTCAGCTTCGACCGTGAGCACGAGCGCGTTTCTCTGGGGCTGAAGCAGCTCATCGAAGACCCGTGGACCAATGCGGAACAGAAGTACCCCACCGGCACCCAGGTCAAGGGCAAGGTGGTCAGCCTGACGGATTACGGGGCATTCATCGAAATCGAGCAGGGTGTCGAAGGCCTCG
>CAZEOY010000649.1:0-2505 GCA_964513835.1 uncultured Syntrophobacteraceae bacterium | reverse complement strand
AGTCTATGGCAGGCATTGTGGATGATGCGGCCGATTGCCCGGTAGTCTTCAGTGTGGAGGAGCCCGCCCCAGTCAAGAATATGATTGTCGAAACCGGCAGAGACCGCGATGATATCGACCTGGGCTCCTGATAAAGCGGCTTCCACCTCCCCAAGGTATGCTCTTCGCTCCCTCGATCGAGGGTTATGGATGAGAGCATAGCCTTTGTTGCCGAGGATGGCTTCGGTTCCGTCCCCGTAGTGGAGATCGAAGTCGAGAATGAATGCTGTGTCAATGAGCCCTTCGCTTTTAAGGTGCTCAACGGCAATGGCTACGTTGTTGAAGTAGCAGTAGCCAAAAGATTCGTCAGGGTGGGCGTGATGCCCGGGGGGACGCACGAGTGCAAACGATGGCTCGGACAGGCCTGTCATGGCTGCCTGGATGGTGGCTCCGGCGGCGAGTGCGGCGATATCGTACAGGCCCTGGCGACTGACATTGCTGATGTGGAGCCTTGAGTGCACACGCCCTATGTCTTTCTTCCGGGCAGGGGTGGCCAACACGAGCTCCACCTCGTTCTCGATTGCCCTCCGGATGGACTCGATTCTCCCTGGCCCCGCAGCTGGATCTGCATTGTAGACGGCGTGGAAATCACTGTGCGTGACGATCTTCATGGCTTGCACTCACCGGAGGGCTTCGTTTCCACCCCGAGCATCTCCTTCAACTCTTTTGCATTCTCAGCATATGGAATGCCATGCTCCAGGCAGACATCCCGCGCCTGAAGATACTTGCCGCTCCCGAGAAAGCCAATGACATGGACCCAGGAGCCCTGTGAAACCGAGAGCAGATTCTCCGGCTTATCGTCGATGAAGGCAATGCTCCCGAGATCCTCGATTCCCCACCCGTTTGCGAGTTCTTTGATGCAGTCGAGTTTTGTCCGGCCGCTGCTGCTGAAAAGGCTCACTCCGGATATGGCGTGCTCTTCAATGCGGCCCCTGAGCACTTCGAGCGGGAATCGGCTCACCACGGCCAGTCGCACACCTCTTTCCTTCAGTGCATCCAGAAGCTCTCTCATGCCCGGAAGGATGTCCTCGTTGGTCCTGTGGTCCAGCAGCACCCCTCTGAAGTCGAAGCACACCGCTTGCAGCTTTGATCGAACGGAAACCGGGCCCACGCCGCTCCCCTTGTCGGCATCTGAGTTTCTTTTCATGCTGTGGCAAAATCTTTCTCCTTCCCACATACCATATTGCGTGATTGAGCGGCATCGGGATCGGTGCACCGCGCTTCGCATGGTGATGTTCTTGCCCGGCCCCACATTGCCCCGCTGTCTCCAGAGTGAACGACATCGAACCCGAGGCCGGGAAGGTCTACTCTCTTCCTCTTTTGGCCACCCTTCGCCTGGTCGGGGATATCTCTTGGATGATCCGGTGATCGCCATCCCGCGGTGACAGGCATCCGGAGGAAAGATCTGGCCGAGCACCTTGCACCGGCGAAGTGCGACATGCTCAATACCGGGACCCTTCTGAGGTGGCAACGGGAATTGATTGCCCACGGCCGGTCAATAAAGACATGGGGCCAGAAGGAGAGGCAAAAAGGGCACCGGGAAAGGGGGCCGTTGACCCAGACCAGGGGCAGATGCAGCAATACTGCCAGGCAAGGCAAGAAGACGACATGGAAAGCCTGCGGGGCGCGCCTTTGATCGTTTCGTGCGGCCAGGAGAACACAGGTGATGGCAAGCGATCGGGAGGAACCTTCACTTCCAGGGGGAATCCCTACCAACTCGAAATCCTGCAGTGGCTCCTGGACAAGCGAATGCAACGCCAGGAATATGGACGCAAGATCCTATGACCATGGCAGCGACGAACGATGCCCAAATAAGCGTCCAGGATGGCCGTAGAGCCACGATCGCCCCCTGAAATGAGCAAGTGGCGAATTTGAGATGGGAAAATGCGAAAAAATGGCATTCTAGCGCCTCAACGCCTTCTCGCCATGGGAACGGTCGCCATCGCCAAGCCCCTCAAAATGCGACGAATCGGATAGGTGGTCGCTCAGTTCCCCCCGCCGACCATTTCGGCCAAACGCCAGAGAAGGACACACATGACAACAGAAGCCACACCAACACAGACCGCGAGAGCCTTGAGGCCATGCCCTCTCTTCACCGCAGACTGCCCCCGCATGATCGGGGTGTCACGGATCACCCGATAACCCGGTGGCGGGAACTCCCGGGCTCGCAGCACCTTGTCGCCGAGCCACCAAAAGTACGCCGCGAAGACGATCAGCGGCACCGCCACAACAACTGCAACCAGAAAAAACAGCATCCCGACACAACCGGTCAGTCCACCGGACCCGGACGAGAGCCAATTGTGGAGTGGCTCATGGTAATGCTCGAACCCGGCGATCAGCAGTGCGCCACCTACGGCGCCAAGGACGACGAGAATCAGAGCATTTAGTCGTGCAGAAGGATCAGCTTTCCGGACATCTGCTGTAGTGTTGCGGCTCAACACTGTGTGGTCACCTCTTGAGGAAGTG
>CAZEOY010000648.1:0-2507 GCA_964513835.1 uncultured Syntrophobacteraceae bacterium | reverse complement strand
CCATGGCATCCTGGCGCAGGACGACCATGGAGGTGTAATCCGTGACCCGCGAATATTCTTTGCCGAGCTCCACGACCCTGGCCCGCAACGGCTCGGTCTCCCCCTGCTCCCGAATGAGCTCCAGCTGGTCGTCGATGGCAGAAAGCGCCCAGAGCCGCTCCAGCTCCGGGTTGTCCGTGTCCGCTTCGGGAAGGACGGCTCTGCATTTCCAGGATGTTTCCTCCCCGGACACTCTGCCCTTGAGCTCGATTTCCAACTCACCGTGGCCCTCATAGCGACCGAAAACCACCAGTTGCTGCCCCAGGTAGAGGCTTCCCAGCCTGGCGGGGGTCAGCAGCTTCACCTTTTCACCCTTGAAACTGAGCTCAACCCCGTGCAGACATTCATGGAGCACCTTGGCTTTGGCCTGAATCAGCCGGCCCGCGATGTCGTCCGATTCGGAGATATTCATGGCGAAACCGCTGGAATCGCGGGCGAGGCGGTCCAGAAGGGGCTGGTTGGCGCTGTTGCCGATGACGAAGGTGAAGAGGCGGACGTCATGCTGCTTCATGAGCTTGATGAAGTCCTCGTGGCGGGTCGGGCCGACGTTGCAGACGCCGTCGGTCACCAGAACCAGGGAGGTCGTCCGTTCCGTGTCGAGCAGTTGGTAGGCCAGATCCAAACCCTCGAAGAGGGCCGTGGAGCCGCTGGCCTGGATCTGCCGGACCCTCTCGATCCACGATCGCGCGTTTTCGGGAGTTGCTGAAACGTATCCGCCCGTGAAATCGCTCGCCCTTGTGTTGAACGTCACGATCCGGAACCGGTCATTTGGGGACATCTTGCCCAGCACCTGCGACACACCATCGACCAGGGTGGAGATCTTGCGGCCGGCCATGCTCCCCGATATGTCGAGAACAAAGGTCCAGTCGACCCCCTCGGCGATGGGCCTGAGGGATGCGGCGGGCGTCACGACCACCATGAACGTGCCCGGGCTCCGGGGGTTGTTTCGATACGGGACGAGCTCAACGCGGGCAGGGACTTCGTCATCCAGCCGATAGTAAAAGACCACATCCCTGTTGAGCTTCAATCCTCCCTTGGCCTCGAGGGCGACCCGGATGACATCGCCCGGGTCGCCGCCCTCTCCCCCATGGGAATCCTTCCGGATCACGGCCTGATCCTGGTAGGCCGGGAGGCGAACATCCTTTACGGGAAATGCCGACTTGAGCTCGAGGTCAAAACCGAACGGACCCTGCACGGTGTCGTCGACCGACCAAAACCGGTCTCTTTCATCGTCCACGTTTCCCTCGGCCAGCGGATAGACGTATCGGCCCACCCCGAGGTCGATCTCGAGCGGCTGATAATAGACGAACCTGACCCTCGTTTCCGTCTGGGAGCGCGCCACACCCACGTGGATGTTGAAGGACTTGAAGTCATCCTTTTCAGCAAGTCCCGTATCGTTTCCCTGGGACTTCTGGCTCTCATAGATGGCCCGCGCCTTTTCCTTTTCCACCACTTCCCCGATGTTTTCCTGCCCGTCGAACCAGAGGCTCAGCTCCGAAAGGCTCGCCTGTTTGGGCAGGGGCAAGGTGTAGATGGCCTCCAGGTCCTTGGTGCCCCCGTTGAAATAGACCTGGTCCACTTCCGTCCGGGCGAACCCATTGTTGATAGTCACCTGGACCTGATGGGACCGGATGGCGATGAGCGCACCCTCGCCACTGGCGGGCTTGAGCAGCCCGGCTGCCCGGACCTCTGAAGACCATGGATTCATGAACAGGGAGATCCCCAAGATCAAGGGAAACCCCCACTTTGCCAACCGTCTCGTCATGCTTCCTTTCATGATCCTGCCTCCTGGCTTTGGAATCGTGAATCCCACGTTCCTTCTGATCTTGACGACTGCCCTCCCGGCGGTTTCGGAATGGCCGGCATTCGGATCCGTCCTGCAAGGAGGTGCAGATGGAGACCGATCGAGGCACAGTCCATGCCAGTCACTGTAATTGGTGAATACATATTGATTACAATTGGATAGAATCAGACTGCACCAGGAAGGGAGCTTCCCCAATGGGCATCTGTTGACAATTCATGCATACATTTTATACATTCAGTGTATGAAGACGAGAGTCCAACTGTCTACAGAAGATCGGGAATTCTTCGGACTGGTCTCCCGGGCGGCCTTCAGCAATCCCTTCAGTGACGACCGCCTGGAGCTGGATCTGAAGATCGCGGGCTGTTCTCCGAAGGTCTCCTCTGACGAGCGCGTCCAGCGGGTCATTGACGCCGTGAGGAGGCGGATCGATCGACTCGTGGCCAATGAGGAGGCGGACGTACGCCTGTACCCGGCCGAAGACCGTTTCATGATGCAGAGCAGCTTTCTCTTCGAGGTTTTCCATCATTTCGTCCCCCAGCTGGACCGCATGATCCTGGACCAGGTCCGCTCGGGAGATGTGACCTGCGCGGTGCCCTTCGCTCGAGATGCCCTGCAGATGCTCGCCCAAAGAGGGTTCTCTGCATCCGAGTCCCACCGTTTTTTC
>CAZEOY010000647.1:0-2508 GCA_964513835.1 uncultured Syntrophobacteraceae bacterium | reverse complement strand
GCCGTCACGTCCTTGTTCAGGGAGACCGCCATGTCGGTGACCGAGCCGTTGGGGACGGGGACCCTCATGGCCATGCCGGTCATCTTGCCTTTCAGCCGAGGCAATACTCTCTCGGCGGCTTTGGCAGCCCCCGTGGTGGTCGGGATGATCGAAAGCGCAGCCGCACGGCCGCGGCGTCGATGGCGCGCGGGCATGTCCATGAGCGACTGGCTCGACGTGTAGGCGTGGACCGTGGTGAACATGATGAAATCCACGCCGAAGGATTCGTCCAGCACCCTGGCCACCGGGGCCAGGCAGTTCGTGGTGCATGAGGCCATGGAGACCACCTGGTGGGATTCCGGCCGGTAGATCTCCTCGTTGACCCCCAGAACGATCATGGCGTCGGCGTCATCGGACGGGGCGGAAATGATCACCCGCCCGGCCCCGGCCTCGAGATGGCCCGCGGCCTTGGCCCGGCTGCGCAAAGCCCCGCTGCACTCGATGACGATATCCGCCCCCGTCTCCCTCCAGGGGATTTTCCCGGGATCGGCGCTCGAAAAGAAGGGAATGCTCCGATGGTCCACCTGTATGGAGCCGTCCTGGCCGGCCACCTTCCTGGGGTACCAGCCATGGACCGAATCGTACTTCAAAAGATAGGCGAGGTCTTCGAGGTTGGCCAGATCGTTGATCCCCACCACCTCGAACTCCTCTCTCTGGAGCAACTGCTTGAAAACCGTCCGGCCTATGCGACCGAACCCGTTGATTCCCACCTGGATGGCCTTGTGACTGCTCATCGACGCTCCTCCTCTGAAAAGTTTCGGGTTTCGAGTTGAAAACAATCCCCGCCGGGCGCCTTTTCGTTGGACCGGGCGGCCCAGGAGCTTATCCGAGAATGAGGTCTTGCCATTTCGAACGGAGCGAAGCGAAGAGAGAAATCTCGAAAAGCCGTTGCGTTACGTGAGCAAGATCTCTCGCTATCGCTCGAAATGACAGTTCTCGGACAATCTCCCAGGGGAGCAAGAGGGACTGAATGCATGTTTGATCGGCGTGGGAGCGACTTGCTCGATCGGAAATCACGCGGGATCCACCACGGGGTTTCGCACGATCCCCCGCAGCAGCCTCCCCAGAATGTCGGCTCCCGTGATGACCCGCTTCTCCTCGTCCCAAAGGAGAATGATGTCGTGGTCCACCACGTCGTCCTGGCCATGATCGGGCTTCACGCGGAGTGACGAGACGACGTTCCCGATGGTGGTCCGACCGCTCTGGGCCACGATGGGGCGGTGGCAGTGCCTGTAGGGATTGAAACCCCCGGGGTTGAAGAGAGCATCCCGGATGAGTTCGTCCGAATCCATGACCATCCTCGGCTCGCCCTCGGGATCCACGATAACGATCCATTTCTTGCCCGACCGGTGGACCTTCTGCAGGAAGTCATCGGAAGCATCCGGCCGGATGCTGGGGAAAACGGGCCTGTTGTTCTGGAAATCCATCATGACGATGCTGTCCGGGTCGATGGGCTCGCCTTCGGCCGCCAGGGGCAGATCGTCCAGGGCGAGGAAATTCAGAGCGCCCTGGCCTTCGACCTTTTCGATGTCCGTTTTGGAGGATTCCATATGCAGCCTGATGAGCGCACGAAGGTCTCTCTCCTTAAAGTACGCAATGGCCTCGGGCCCGAGCCACCGGTCCAGGACCATGGCCGTGGGTTTGGCCACGGGATAGAGCAGCGCCTGGTAGAGGCGGAGGAGGGGCTGCAGGGCGGAGGCGATGCGGAGGGCGTGGCGCGAAAAGTAGGCCTGGGGGACGATCTCCCCGAAGATGGTGATGGCGACCGTCGAGAAGAGAAAGGCCGCGACCCCCGATAGGATCGAGTCCGAAAGCAGGGCCAGGAGCACATTGACCGACACGTTCCCCCAGAGGATCGTGACCAGGAGAAAGTTCGCGTCCTCCCGCATGGCCAGCACCCGACGGGCATGCCGGTTGTCTTTGGCCGCCTCGATGCGGAGCTCGAGCCTGTTCACGGTGAAAAACGCGAGGTTCAGCCCGGACAGCATGGCGGACTGGGAAATGCACAGGGCAATGCCCATCCATATCAAAAGGTTCACCGGCAAGCCTGTTTCCGGCATGATGCCCCCTCCGAACATCTCCACCCAAGGGAGTGTCCGAATTGATCGTCATTCCCGCAGCTTTCCCCGCCTAAAGCCTGCGGGGACAGGTCCCGTTCTCTCCTCTGTGCCGATGCATGATTCTGATGGCTACGCCCATTGAAATGCCCTCCTGTGGCGCTCTTTGACCAATTGCATTCCCAGGTCAGGATGCTGCCGCTGAGGCACATGCCCTGCATCATCCTTCCGCATCACAAGGGGCCGCGAAATGAAAACCGGATCATCGTGGATTAGCGCGAGGGTGACTCCCTCAACACCCATCGGGGGGGAGAGGGTCAGGGTGAGAGGGGCTTACAGAATAAAGATCCCCCCTCACCCTAGGAGGTTGTCCGACAATGCCTCCGGAACGTCATTCCGGCGAAAGCCGGAA
>CAZEOY010000646.1:0-2511 GCA_964513835.1 uncultured Syntrophobacteraceae bacterium | reverse complement strand
TGTTGCCCAGTTCTGCGAGGTGGAAGTGAACACGAGGACCGGAGAGACCCGCATCCTGAGGTTCCTCGGCGCCCACGACAGCGGACGGGTGCTGAATCGGCTCACCTATGACAGCCAGGTGATTGGCGGCATCACCATGGGGATCGGGCTGGCCATGACCGAGGAGAGGATTCTGGACCACAACCACACTGGAAAGCTCGTCAACCGGAACTGGCACGACTACAAGCTCCCCACCTCCCTGGACGTGCCGGCGGAGATGGTCTCGGTTCCCATCGACCCGGGAGATCAGGAGGCCAACACCACGGGAACCAAGGGCCTGGGAGAGCCCGTGACGATTCCCACGGCGGCTGCCGTGGCCAATGCAGTGTTCCACGCCATGGGCGTTCGCGTCACCGAAAGCCCCATGACTCCCGTTCGGCTGTGCGCCCTGCTCGCGGGGCGGAAGAAGGAGGGCTGAGCCATGCTGAAACCGTTTTCTTACGTTCGGGCCGAGTCCCTGGGCGAGGCCGTTCGGCACTTCGCTTCCGACGGAGCGGTTGTGCACGCGGGTGGAACCGACCTCCTCGGCTGCCTTCGGGACCAGGTGTTCAGCGCCGGCAAGGTGGTGAGCATCAGCGGTCTCAAGGGTCTGAAAGGGTTGACGAAGAGCAAGGATGGGGGTTTGCGCATCGGCGCTCTCACCACCATCACCGACATCGCTCTGAATCCTGACATCCAAAAGCATTACAGCGGGCTTGCACGGGCGGCTTCCGAAGTGGCCAGCCCTCAGCTCCGGAACCAGGGTACCCTGGGCGGAAACCTGTGCCAGAAACCGCGCTGCTGGTATTATCGCGGCGAATTCCACTGCATTCGCAAGGGGGGCAACCAGTGTTTTGCCGTGAACGGTGAGAACGCGTTCCACTGCATCTTCGGGGGGGGCGACTGCTTTATCGTCCATCCTTCGGATACGGCTCCGGCCCTGGCCTCCCTGGAGACCCGGCTGCACCTCGAAGGCCCCAAAGGCAAGCGTGTGGTGCCGGTGGAAGGCTTCTTCCTCCTTCCGGATTTCGATCCTACCCGTGAGACCGTGCTGGGGCCGGGTGAGCTCGTCACGCACATCGAGCTTCCGGCGCCGGCTCCAGGCCTGAAAAGCTCGTATCGCAAGGTGCGGGCCCGCCGATCCTGGGATTTCGCCCTGGCGGGGGTGGCACTCTCTCTCGTCTTCGAAGGGGATCGTGTCACCAAGGCCCGGGTGTTCCTGAGCGGAGCTGCGCCCATCCCCTGGCGGGCGAAGGAGGTGGAGGCCGTCATCACCGGCCAGAAGCTCACTCCCAACGTGATCCAAAAAGCTGCCGAAGTCTCGGTGCAGCGGGCGAAGCCCATGGAGCAGAACGCCTACAAGATCCCTCTCTTTCGTGCCGTGATTGAAGAGGAGCTCCAGGCTATCGCTCAGGCTTGATCAACCAGGGACTCATTATCCGGATGATCCATTTTCTTCCGTTTCGTCAGCTGACCTCTTTTGGCCCTTGATGACCTTGCAGTCCCATCGGCTCCTGTGCTCCTGGTTCTCCCTTTGGCCCTGCCGGTCCTTCTGGTCGCGCAGGTTCTGTGGCGACAGTCTGAAACCGTGAGATTGGGGATTCATTGGGCTTGCACTTGCTGGGACCAGTTGCCACACGCAAGGCGCCTGTCCGATTGTTGGTGCAGGCGTTGATTGTCTGGGCAGCAACGCTGGAAGCCGCAGCACAGGTAAGGCAACGTATGGCAAGCCCCCTAGCACCGCAGGGCGCAAATGACTGCTCAGATCAGCTGGTTCCCAAGCTGGAGCTCGGGAACCAGCAACCGGTTAAGGACTTGCGCCCGGCGGTATTACCGGTACTCCCAGACCTGTCAATAGGGACGGCAAGTGGTCAAAGATCGCCACAATAGGGACGTTTGAGTGGAGGCACGCTTGTCCGATTCGGGCACTGCCCTGGAGCTCGATAACGAGACCCATCAGAATGGTGGGAAATGGGACCGGTTTCGTTGTGGTGATGCAGGAGTGAGGGAAGAGGCGAAGCGCATGAGATCCTCTTTGGTGCCACGAGAAGTGTTGCGGGGCGTTTTGATGGTGTTCGTTGGGGACAGTGTTGGGGAAGACATGCCAAAGAGCACACCCTGGCATGTAACTGTTTGATTTTATGGAGGGCGATCCGGGGATCGAACCCGGGACCTTTGGTTCCGGAGACCAACGCTCTATCCACTGAGCTAATCGCCCTGCTGGGTGGGGCATGCGCCATGGCGCAAAGTCGGAAGGTGAGTTCCCTAACACAGCAAGCGAGCAATGTCAATGAGGCAAGAGCCTCATCGGATTGAACGAGCCCCTTTTTGACTCGCAAGGCCGGAAAAGCAACTCCACGGCAAAGCCCTTTGCGCCGCAGAATTCTCCAGGAATCGATCAGACCTTCGTACAATCTTCGAAACCGAAAGCATTCTTTGCCGCGGCCCCGGTGATCTGAGGGGGCTGCCGAGTTCGCCCCATCAGCCCGGACC
>CAZEOY010000645.1:0-2517 GCA_964513835.1 uncultured Syntrophobacteraceae bacterium | reverse complement strand
GACTCACAACTCAGCTCCCGGTATTCGTTCCTCTGACCTGAGCGGGAGAATCGTGAGAAGACTGCCGTCTTCACGGCAATGCACGTCCGGGATGCTTTGACGTGTTGGGCGTGGATGATCAGGGCTCCGGCACTGCACCCGAGGTTCTTCCGCGTATTTTCGAACCCTTGTTTTCCACCAAGACTCAAACGGTCCCCGCCAACGGATGCAGACGGGGATGGGGGCTGGCCGCAGTCTATGCCCTTGTGAACAGTCACGTTGCTGGATCGACGTGGAGACCCATATAGGTTTGGGCACGCGTTTCGAACTTTTTCTTCCCCTTTGCGACGATAGCGGGTCGGGCGGGTCTGCCTGAAGATTGTCGGCTTCGGCCCCTGATGAAAGAGGTCTCAGCCTGGGGATCGTCATGCAAAATCGCATTAAGAGTTAGGTGCCACTAATTAGCTTTTGACTTACTAATTGTGTTTTGGAGGACTCTCATGAAAACATTGCTTTTGAGAAACATGGCTCAGGGCAAAAAAGGCAAGATCGAAAGAGTTACGGCAAGCGGTGAGCTGGGTCGCAGAATTCGAGACATGGGGCTTGTGCCCGGAACGGTTCTTGAGGTTCAGGGACGCGCTCCCCTCAGGGATCCCGTCGCCGTGAAGCTGACAGATTTCATTCTGACCCTTCGAAACAACGAAGCGGACACCATCGAAGTTGTAGTGGAGGACTGAGGATGAACGAAAATCTGATCGCCCTGGCGGGGAATCCCAACTCGGGAAAGACATCGCTCTTCAATGCCATGACTGGAGCCCGGCAGCACGTCGCAAATTATCCGGGTGTCACGGTCGAAAGGAAGGAGGGCTTCGTCCGAGAGAACGGGCGGGAACTGCACCTCGTGGACCTCCCGGGCACCTATTCGCTGACAGCCTATTCCATTGAAGAGCTCGTTGCCCGGAACGTTCTCATTCTGGAGCATCCTCGCGTCGTCGTGAACATCGTCGACGCCTCCAATCTCGAACGCAACCTTTATTTGACGGTTCAGCTCCTGGAGCTCGGAATCCCCGTCATCGTTGCACTCAACATGGTGGATGTGGCGGAGGGGAGGGGGATCGAGATCGACACCGAAGAGCTTGCGGGGAAGCTCAACGTACCCGTGATCGCAACCGTCGGACGGAGTGGAAAGGGTATACGGGAACTGCTCCAGGCTGCGGCGCAGGTTGCAGAACGAGGGGAGGTTCGATCGCCTCTGAATATTTCCTATGGGCCCGATATCGATGCGGAACTCTCCCAGATGGAAGCGAAAATCGATGCGGCAGGGTTTCTCACCGAGCTTCATCCGGCCCGCTGGACGGCCCTCAAGTATCTTGAATCGGACGAAGAGGTAATGAAGAAAGGGATGGCCGCCAATCCGGCCCTTGCCGCCGAACTGGAAAGAAGTGTCCATCGGGTCACCCGGCACATCCAGAGAACGCTCGATACTTATCCCGAGGCCATCATTGCGGATTACCGCTACGGGTTCATCGCGGCGCTTCTCAAATCGGGGGTGGTCAAGCGAAAGCACGAGGCCGACCGGATCTATCTCTCCGACAAAATCGACCGGGTGGTCACCAATCGGTTTTTCGGCCCCATCATCATGGCCGCCATTCTTTACGCACTCTACACATTTTCCTTCACATACAGCGAGCTCCCGGTGAGCTGGCTCGAGAGCGGATTCGCAGCCCTGGGCGGGCTTGCGGAGACCCTGCTTCCTCCAGGACATCTGCGCTCTCTCGTCACCAAGGGGATCATCGAAGGTGTCGGGGGAGTCCTTGGGTTCATTCCGATCATCGTCTTCATGTTTTTCGGGATCGCCATCCTCGAGGACTCGGGCTACCTGGCGCGAGCGGCCTTTATGTTCGACCGGGTCTTCCGTATCTTCGGCCTCCATGGCAACTCCCTTATGGCCTACATCATTGGAGGCGGCATTGCGGGAGGGTGCGGCGTCCCCGGCGTCATGGCCACCCGCACGCTCAGGAGCTCAAGAGAGCGGTTGGCGACGATCCTGACTGTGCCTCTGATGAACTGCGGCGCCAAACTTCCGGTTTACGCCCTCCTGATCGGGGCGTTCTTTTCGGAGCATGAAGCCCGGGTGATGCTTCTTCTGACCTTCATATCCTGGACCATGGCGTTCCTTGTTTCGAAGCTCCTTCGGTCGACCCTGTTGAAAGGGCCCAGCACCCCATTTCTTCTAGAGCTCCCTCCTTACCGGGTGCCCACCTTGCGAGGGATTCTGATCCACACATGGGAGCGGGCATGGCTATACATCCGAAAGGCTGGAACCATTCTGCTGGCGGTTTCCATCATCTTCTGGGCGCTCATGAACTTCCCCGAGCTTCCGGAAACCAAGGTGGCAGGCTTCGATACAAAGCGGGAAGCCATCGTCATTGAACTGCCTGAGGACCTCCGCTCATCGGCGTTGGCTGGAGACCTGTCCAAGGAGGGCTTCTCCGAGGAGCACGCAGAAGTTCGTGCGAGACTCCTGGCAGTGGATCA
>CAZEOY010000644.1:0-2521 GCA_964513835.1 uncultured Syntrophobacteraceae bacterium | reverse complement strand
AATACGCCTGGCGGTGGATGAGATCAACCGGAGCGGAGGTGTTTTGAACAAGCCCCTGAGGCTGCTGGTCTTCGACAACAACAGCACTCCCATCGGATCGGCCACGGCAGCCGAAAGAGCGGACCGAGCAAACGGCGTTGCCATTTTGGGCTGTGCCTGGAGTTCGCACTCCCTGGCGGTCGCCCGAGTCGCTCAAGAACGGGGCATCCCCATGATCACCAACTATTCCACCAGCCCGGCCGTTACGGCCATCGGCAACCATATCTTCAGGGTATGCTATACAGACGAGATGCAGGGCAAGGTCATGGCCACATTCGCCCGGTCAGACCTCCAGGCTGGAACCGCAGTGGTATTCGTTAACCTGAACAGTGATTTCAGTCTGGGACTGGCCCAGATCTTTCGGGAAAGATTCGAGCGAATGGGCGGCAAAGTCATTCTGGAGCTGGAGTACAAGTTCAAGCAGGAGGACTACAGTCCGCTTGTTCGGCAGGCCAAAACGGCCGATCCTGACGTCGTCTTCCTATCCGGTCACGACGAAAGCGGACGCATTGCCAAAGACCTCATGGATGCCGGAGTGAATGCAATTCCCATCGGCGGCGACAGCTGGGGGGAGTCGACTTTTCTGGATTCGGGCGGGAAGGCTCTGAAGAGAGGTTACTATTGCTCGCACTGGACGGAGCAATTCGATTCTCAGAGATCGCGTGATTTCGTCCAGAAATATTCAGGAAAGGATGGTTTTGGCGCTGGTGCTGCCCTGGGATATGATGCGGTGCTGCTCCTGGCGGATGCCATCCGGAGAGCGGGAGATCCGGAAAGAGGCCGAATCCGACAGGCCCTGGAAGAAACGCATCTGCTGGAAGGAGTCACGGGCCTCATGGATTTCAGCGGAGGCAGGGACCCTGCCAAAGCGGCGGTGATCATACAGATCGTCGATGGCAAACCTGGTTACCTGAAGACCATTGAGGCTTCCGGCCCCTAACCTGAAACCGGGAGACCCTCAATCTCCGTAAGAAGCACTCATGAAGCCCAAAAGCCTCCGATCCAAGGTCAACAGATCCATTCTGATCACGTCCGGGGTGATAGCCGTCCTGTTTGGGGCTATCCTGTATCCCTTCGAGTCGGACCGATACGATACACACATCAAAAACACGCGCCTGCTGGTGGACAGCGTTCTGCGCCAGAGGATGGAGGACCTGGCCAACGAGCTCTATGCCGACCAGAGGAGGGCCCTGCAGGCATCTTTGGCCGAAATCTGCACGGTCGAGGGAGTCAAGTCCGTTTCCGTGTACCTTCGGGACGGTCAGCACTACGCGTCCACGGATGAGGATTTGGCCAGTGAGGTGCACGGGTTCACCCCGCAGGAGGTTGACTCCGGCAAGACACTGGATTTCATTTCCTACCGCGATCAGTCCCTCGCAGTGTTCTCGAACCCCATTGAAGTGATCGGAATGAAGGTCGGGTATGTGAGGGTCTACTATGATCTGACTGAGCTCAACAGGGTGATCGTTCTCTCCATCGCCTTCTTTTTCACCCTCCTATTGACCATGATTCTGGTGATGTCCGTCATGCTCAACATGCTTCTTTCACACCTGGTGCTCCAGCCCATAGCAGCCTTGCACAACGCTATCCGCAAGGTCGACGAGGGGCAGTTGGGGGAGACCGTATCCATGTCCTCGAGGGATGAGATCGGGGAATTGGGAGACTCTTTCAATGCGATGTCGGTGAAGTTGGCGAGCAGTCGATCCGCACTCCAGGAAACGGAGGAAATGTATCGGAGCATCTTCGAAAATGCCAGTGAAGGCATCTTCCGAAGCACCGCTGAAGAAGGGCGTTTTCTGACGGTGAACCCATCCATGGCGAGGATTCTCGGCTACCCCTCACCTGAGGATATCCTCTCCAAGATGGAAAACATCACGGATGATCTCTACGTGAATCCTGAAGATCGCAGGAAATTTGAAAGCGCACTGGCAAGAGACGGGCGCGTTGTCGGTTTTGAAACTCAACTGGTACGCAAAGACAGATCCGCCGTGTGGGTCTCCATGTCGGCCAGAAGCATCCCCGACGAATGGGGGGACGTGGCCTATTATGAGGGATCCCTCATCGACATGACCGAACGCATCGAAAAGGATAACGCCATACGCGAAAGCGCTGCAGCCCAAGCTGCGAGCAAAGCAAAGAGCGAATTTCTGGCTAACATGAGTCATGAGATCAGAACGCCCATGAACGCCATCCTGGGGTTCACCGAACTGCTGGATCCGCTCATCACGGAACCCATGCAGAGAAACTATCTGGAGTATATCAAGATCAGCGGAAGAGGGCTCCTCGCCCTGATCAATGATATTCTGGATCTTTCGAAGATCGAGGCGGGCAAGATGGAGATCCGACAGGAACCCGTGAACCTTCGCTCGCTCGCTGAGGAGATCCACCGAGTATTCTCCGGCCAGATGTCCCAAAAAGGGATTGAGCTCACCACCGAAGTCTCGCCTTCCCTCCCCGACGGCCTTCTGTTGGACCGAACCCA
>CAZEOY010000643.1:0-2523 GCA_964513835.1 uncultured Syntrophobacteraceae bacterium | reverse complement strand
TCAATAAGACCAAGCTGTATGCTCGCATCCGTCCAGATTGGAGAGCGGTCAAGTTTCTCAACCGTCTGCGCCACAAAAAGGACGATTTCCTGCTGCGAGCCCTTGCGGAGGAGCTGGAGTCCGAGGGGATCCGCATCGAGCCGTCCACCCTTTTCCTGCCGGACCTTCTGGCCCCCGAAGGCATCCTGACGCGGAGGAAGCCCAACCGCCGCGAACAGCTCGACATCGCCTTCGGCTGGCAGACGGCCAAAGCCATGGGCTACCTCGATGTGGGCCAGTGCCTGGTCTTGAAGAATCAGGCCGTCCTGGCCCTGGAGGGGATAGACGGCACCGACGCGACGAGTTTGAGAGGAGGCCATCTGTGCCGCCAGGGAGCCGTGGTGGTCAAGGTCAGCAAGCCCGACCAGGATCTGCGTTTCGACGTCCCGGCAGTGGGGTACGACACGATCGAGACCATGAAGCGCGTTGAGGCCAGGGTGCTGGTGGTGGAGGCAGGAAAGACGCTCATGTTTGACCGGGAGAAGATGATCGATGCAGCCAATGAGGCTCGAATCACGATCCTGGCCATGAGGGATACCCAAGACGCTTCACAGGCGGCAAAGCTGATCGAGCAGGCCTCGCCCGACCCGCTGAAACCGGCTGTTGACCGCGTGCAGGCTGAAGCCCCTCCGGCGGCCGCAGCTCTGGTGCGCAAGGCTCGTTCGGAAGCCCTGCGCGTGGGAGTGGTCGGAGTCGGATATCTGGGGAGATTTCATGCCCAGAAGTATGCGCGGTTGCCCGAAGCCGAGCTGGTGGGCGTGGTCGACGTCGAGGCGGGTCAGGCCAAGCGTGTGGCCCGGGAGGTCGAAACCGAGGCCCTGACAGATTACCGCAAACTGATCGGCAGGGTGGATGCGGTGAGCATCGTGACCCCGACTCTGCACCACCACGCCATTGCCAGGGAATTCTTGAAGGCCGGCGTCCACGTTCTGGTGGAAAAGCCGATGACCCAAACCCTTGAGGAAGCCGACGAGTTGACCCGTTTGGCTGCTGAAAAGAGCCTCGTTTTGCAGGTTGGTCACCTGGAGCGGTTCAATTCCGCCTTTCGAGCCATCTATCCCCGTTTGCGCAATCCCATGTTTCTGACCGCCGATCGGCTGGCTCTGTTCAATGAGCGGGGGCTGGAGGTGGACGTCATCCTGGACCTCATGATCCACGACATCGACATCGTCCTCCACGTCGTGAAATCCCCCCTCAAAGCGATCCATGCGGCCGGAGTGGCGGTGCTGACCCATCTTCCTGACATCGCCAATGCGCGGCTCGAGTTTGAAAACGGCGCCACCGCCAATTTGGCGGCCAGTCGCATCTCCATCAAGAACATGCGGAAGCTCCGGATCTTCCAGGAAAACTGCTATTTTTCGGCGGACTTCGGCAACAAGCGGGCCTATGCAGTTTTCAAGGAAAGCACCGCCGATGAGGCGGGCTATCCCGAGATTTCCATCGAAGAGCTGGAAATCGAAGAAATGGATGCCCTGGAGGAGGAGATTGCATCCTTTCTGCAATGCATCCAAAAGGGCAGCTGCCCCATGGTGGACGGTGCCCAGGGGCGTGACGCCCTGGCGGTGGCCCTGGACATTTCCATGCAGATCAGAGCAAAACTGGACAACCGATGGACGGTCTCCGACCGAGAGTTCACGAAATATTCCTGAGCGCCGGCGAAGCTTCCGGAGACCTTCATGGATCCGAGCTCGTCCGTCGATTGAAAGCCCGTCTGCCCGGCACGACATTCACCTGCCTGGGAGGACCCGCCCTGGCCGAAGCGGGGGCGAACGTGCTGGTGGATAACCGTGAGCTCTCCGTGGTCGGCCTGTTCGAAGTCCTCCGGCACGCGCGGGTCATCAGCGCCGGCCTGCGCAGGATCCGGCGGTATCTCACCAACGTCCGTCCCGACCTCGTCATCCTCATTGACTTCCCGGATTTCAACTTCCTGCTCATGCGCATGGCCAGGGACCTGGGAATACCGGTCTTCTATTACATCAGCCCACAGGTCTGGGCCTGGCGGCGTGGCCGTGTCCGCACACTCAGGCGGCTGGCGAATGACATGGCGGTCATTCTGCCCTTCGAAGTCGATTTTTATGCCGCCCACGGGATGAAAGCACACTACGTGGGACATCCCCTCCTGGACGTCTTGGCGGGCGCCCCGTCAAAAGAGGAAGCTGTTCGGCGATACAGAAAGCATGAAGATCGTCCGCTGGTGGGGCTCCTGCCCGGAAGCCGGCGCGGCGAGATCAAAACGCTGCTGCCCATCCTGATGGAGTCGGCCGCACGTATCGGCGAGCAGCGGCCCGACATCGACTTTATCCTTCCCCTGGCCCCCACTGTGGATCCCGATCTGATTGACCGCAGCATCGGCAAGTGGCCGGTTCGGGTGAAGACGGTCCGAGGCGACACTTACGGCGTCATCCGAGCCTGCGACTTCATCATCACTGCATCGGGTACGGTGACCCTGGAGGCCGCCATTCTCGGGACCCCCATGATCATCAC
>CAZEOY010000642.1:0-2525 GCA_964513835.1 uncultured Syntrophobacteraceae bacterium | reverse complement strand
GCAGCCCGACGAGCTGACGCCTTTTGCATCCGTTGCCCTCCACGCTGAGCCGCAGAAATGGGGCAAGATGCTCGCGGAGCTGCTGGATGCCGCCGCCCAGTCCCGAGGCTCGTCTGAAAACCCGTCGAAGAAGGGCCATGCCCCGCCGAGCCTCACCCGTGAGTCAGCACTCACCCACGATTGCCGCCACGGCGAGGTTCCGATAGAGACTTGGGAAGCTTTGAAAAAGGCTCTGGCCGCCGCTCCTTCCGTCGCCTTCCTGTTCCCGGACACTCTGGCCGGATCCGAGGAAACCCGCCACGCATTGGCGACTCTGCTTCGGTTGGCGGTCGCAAAGGCAGCACCGCGTAAGGCAGGAGGCTCGATGATCTATCCGCTCACCGCCGAGATCAACACCTTCGGCGCCCTCCTCATGGGTGTGTCGCCCCGGTACCTCCCCGGTCTGCTGGATGTCACGGATAAGAACGGCTCCAGGAACATTACCAGGGCTTGGAAGGCGCAGCAGCTTCCCCTGGAGCACTGGGCCCCCATGGATGATCTTCTGGGGGCCGGCCTGATCAAGGGGCTTTTCGTGCAACAGGCCAACTCCCTGTGGGAAAAGGGTGCCGGGAAATGGAAGGACCTGCTGGGCGGGGTGGAGCTGCTGGTCATTGCGGACAGCTCACCCGGTCCCGCCATGGACTTGGCGCATGTCGTCCTGCCGCTGGCCTGCTTCGGCGAGCAGGAAGGAACCGTCATGAGTCAGGAGGGAACTGTCCTTCGTCTCGGACGCGTACTTGAACCGCAAGGAGAGTCTGTTGCAGACTGGGAGATTCTGCTTCGAATTCTTGCGGCCCAAGGTTTGCCATCACCAAAGGATTTGGAGTCCATTCAGAGGGAGATAGCGAAAGTGGTGCCCCGGTTGCCCAGTTTTCCCGGGCTTTAGGGGAGTATTCAAGAGCATTCATGAGGATTCAGCCCCGGGACGCCTTTCCCGAATCCCCTCCCGGGGCGGGATGGATCGTTGTTGCTGAATCAGGGGTGGCACGGGCTCAGCGAAGCTTGCCCGTGTCCCGATGAGTGTTCATATGCCACGGCGATAGCCGACGAAATTGTACACATCGCTCATGACGCTTTCATAGTCCTTTTTGATTCGCTCGTACATCCGGGCATTCTCGATGGCGATGGCCCCCATTTCAGCCAGCGCCTCGGCGAAATCCAGCTCGTCCTCGCCGAAGTCGTGAGGGGTCGCCGTATAGAGCCGCATAACCCCGATGACTTTGCCTTTGATGGCAAGAGGGACCGAGAGCATGCTGGCAATTCCCTCGGCTGAAGCGCTCTCGGGATACTGGGCCCTGGGATCGTCGGCCACATTTCGGATGCTCACGGTCTTCCCTTCCATGACTTCAGCTATGCTCCGATCCGCATCCACCGGTCCCTTCTGGATATAGGCCTCACTCAATCCGTTAGACGCCACCAACTCTAAAGTCCGTTTCTTGGGATGCAGGAGACGAATGGCGCACGCCTTGAGATTCATGACGCTGGTAACGTGGGTCACCATCATGTCCAGAACTTCCTGGACATCAAGGCTGGAGCTGATTGCCTTGGCGACCGTCCGGAAGGATTTGAAGTATGTCCTGTCCTTGCCGCTCATCTCATCCTCCGATCTCAAGTCTCAAGATTCAGGTTTCAGGTTTCAGGTTTCAGGTTTCAGGTTTTGGAAGCCGGTTTCCCAGCGGGGCGCTTTCACCTAAATGGATCGCATGCAGCGGTCTGGAAAGCAATACCCATTTTTCACCATCCCCCATCCCATGTTGGGATACCGCTTCCGGTTCATTCAAAGAGCTGACGCTCTTCTCTGCACCCAGCCCCCATCAACCCGGTCCCTGATCCTTGAAACCTGAAACTGAATGCGCCTCTAAACGCCCGCCGCCCGAAGATGCCCCGGCTCCTCCCCGGAGGACTCCACCGTCACATCCCAGCGCCCCACCTCGTGGGGCTCGAGCTGGAGGAGCTCCAGAAAACGAGCGCTCCGGCGGGCATGGAGGGGGCGGTACTGATCGAGCCGCTCGATCTCCTTCACCAAGTGCTTCAGAAGATGCCGTTTGAGCGTCAGGCTATACCCCACGATGTGCCGGCGGCGTCCAACGATTCGCTCCACGGGCTCCCGAGTGAGCAGTCGCAGCGCCTCCAGCCCTTTGAACAGCTCAAGCCGATCCGTCCTCGGATTGGCCAGCAGGTAATGCAGGAAACTGTGGGGAAAGAAGCGCAGCGCACTTGTTACGGGGTTTGACGCCGTCATGCCCAGCCCGCACTGACTTCCGGCCTTGATGGTATCGCTCTTGGCCCACAGCGCATGGATGTCCTCGCTACGGCCTTCGCCGTTCAGGACAGCGTCCAGCGTCCTTCCTAATGAAACGGTCCCCTGGAGGCACGGCGGACACTGGCCGCAGGATTCTTCTGACAGCCAGTCGGTGAAATGCCGGGCCAGCCTCACCACATCATCATCCTCCCCCAAAAACACCAATCCCCCGGAACCCAGCATC
>CAZEOY010000641.1:1380-2528 GCA_964513835.1 uncultured Syntrophobacteraceae bacterium | reverse complement strand
CGCAAGGACAGGGCGCGTCAGGTTCAAAGCCGCATCAAGGCCCACGACAAGATCGAGCGGATCGAAGTGCCCGCCCAGGAGGGCACCATCCGGTTCAGTTTCCCCGAAGCGCCGCGCTGCGGAAAGCGCGTGATCGAGCTCGAACGGATCTGCAAGTCCTACGGCGACCACGTGGTTTATGGGGGCATCGACCTGCTGGTGGAGCGCGGAGATCGCATCGCCTTCATGGGACACAACGGCGCCGGCAAGAGCACGCTGCTCAAGATCCTGGCCGGCGTGACGGATGTCGACGCGGGAGAGCGGCGCGTGGGTCACCTGGTCTCCCCGGGCTATTATGCCCAATACCAGTGGGAGCAGCTGCGCCCCGAATGGACGGTGCTCCAGGAGGCCACGAGCGTCTCGGGGGATCTGAGCCAGACGCAGCTGCGCGGGATGCTCGGCGCCTTCCTCTTTCAGGACGAAGACGTCCGGAAGAGAGTGTCGGTCCTCAGCGGAGGGGAAAAGGCACGCCTCACGCTCTGCAAGCTGCTTGTGCAGCGCCCCAACGCCCTCTTCCTGGATGAGCCCACCAATCACCTGGATATCGAGTCGCGCAACGTGCTGGAGGAAGCCCTGAGGGGCTTTTCAGGGACCCTCTGCTTCATCAGCCACGATCGCCACTTCATCAATGCCATCGCCAACAAGGTGCTGCTCGTCGACGATGGACGCATCCAGGTCTTTCCGGGCAACTATGACGATTACCAGAATATCTGGAGGCATCGGATCGAGGCGGAGGCCGCCGCCGGGGGGGTCCTGTCGGAAGGCAAGGAAGGCGGCAAGCCAGACCCCGGCCGGTCGGTGTCCCGGAAGGCCCAGGAACAGAAACGGCTTGAGGCCCAACGACGAAACGATCTCTACCGCCTCAAGGCTCCGCTCCAAAAGAAGCTCGACCGGCTCGAAGCCGACCTGGAAGCGGAACAGGCCCGTCTCGATGCCTGCAAGGCTCAGCTGGCGGATCCTTTGACCTACCAAAACGGCACCGATATCCGGCAGTTGAATCAGGACTACCAGGAGTGCCATTCCAGGGTGACGCGGATCACCGAGGATTGGGAGCAGGCCGCCCTGGAGCTGGAGGAGCTCGAAGCGGGATTCTGGAACGAGCAGGCCGG
>CAZEOY010000641.1:0-1370 GCA_964513835.1 uncultured Syntrophobacteraceae bacterium | reverse complement strand
GGTGACCGAAACCTTCACCGTCAAGGGCGGTCTTTTGAAGCGTCGCCCCATCGGAAGCGAGGAAGCATGGATATACATCGCCTGGAAGTCTTCTGCAGGGTCGTGGATCTTCAGAGCTTCACCAAGGCCGCAGAGGCCTCATTCTTGACTCAGCCCACCGTCAGCGAGCACATCCGGGCACTCGAGGAAGCCCTGGACGAAAAGCTGGTGGACCGCCTGGGCCGGGAAGTCCTTCCCACGCCCGCAGGCAGGATCCTCTACCGCTATGCCCGCAACATCATCGCCCTCCGGGATGAAGCCATCCAGGCCCTGGACCGTTACAAGGGGAAGCTCTCCGGGCACCTCCTCATCGGCGCCAGCACCATTCCCGGGACCTACATTCTCCCCGAAATCATCGGGGCCTTCAAAACGCAGTACCCCTCCATCCAGATCACCCTGAAGATTTCGGGCAGCGGAGAAGTCATTGACAGGATCCGCGAAGGGACCCTCGAGATCGGCATGGTCGGAGCCCGCTGGAGCGACCGCCGGGTGGTTCTCGAGGAGGCGTTCTCGGACGAGCTGGTGCTGACGGTCTACCCTGACCATCCCTGGGCCGCACGGGAGTCGGTCCGATTGGAGGAGCTCGAAGGCGAGCCGTTCATCATGCGCGAGAAAGGCTCCGGCACACGGATGGTGATGCACCAGATTCTCGAGGCCAACGGGTTCGACCCGGCGCATCTGAACGGGGTCGCCGAGATGGGAAGCACGGAGGCCGTGAGGCAGGGGATCAAGGCGCGCATCGGGATTTCCATCCTTTCCGCCCGGGCCGTGTCCGAAGACGTCCAGCGAGGGACTCTCGTGACCCTGCTGACGGAAGGGGTGCGCTTCCTGCGCCCCTTTTATCTCGTACAGCGCAAGAAGCGCCAGATCTCACCGCTCGGCACGGCCTTCCTGGGCTATCTCCAGACCGTTGCCGCCGAACGGAGATGAGACGATACCCCAAACCGATCCACAAGACCGGTACGGAGAACCGCCATGAACGTGGTCTTCATCTCACCGAATTTTCCACCGACCTTCTATCACTTCTGCACTTCCCTCCACACGGCCGGCGCCACCGTCCTCGGCATCGGAGACGCCCCCTTCGAGGAGCTGCGGCCCGAGCTCCAGGTGGCGCTCAACGGGTATTACCGGGTCCAGAGCATGCAAAACTACGACGCCATGCTGCGTGCCTGCGGCTTTTTCACCCACGAGTACGGAAAGATCGACCGCATCGAGTCCCACACCGAATTCTGGCTGGCGATCGACGCGAAGCTTCGGGAGGATTTCAACGTCTACGGCCAGAAGCCCGGCGACCTGGAGTCCAACCGACGCAAGCTGGGGATGAAGCAGAG
>CAZEOY010000640.1:0-2536 GCA_964513835.1 uncultured Syntrophobacteraceae bacterium | reverse complement strand
TCCTCGCTGAAGAAATCCCCCCCGTATGCAGTTCCACCAGCAGGTCTTCCGCCTGGTCTGCCGGTACGGACAGGAGAAGCCCTCCGGAGGTCTGCGGGTCAAACAGCAGCTCCTGTTGTTTGGAGCTGAGCTTTGCCTTGATTTCCAGATCCCCTTGGACCAGCTCACGATTCGCCCTGTTGCTGCCGGTGGTTTCGCCCCTCTGATACATCTCGAGGGCATTGGGGTAAACGGGGAGCGCCGAAAAGCTCAGGTCAATGCTCAGACCGCTTCCCTGCACCATTTCAAGCCCGTGGCCCAGGATTCCAAACCCCGTCACATCCGTGCAGGCATTGATGTCATACCTGAGAGCGATTTCAAGGGCGTGCCCATTCAGAGCTGCCACTTCCGGCAGGATGAGCTCAAGCTCGGCCCGGGGAAGCTTCCTGGCCCGGCAGGCGTTGAAGAGCACTCCTGTTCCCAGCGGCTTGGTCAAGATCAGGTGATCGCCCGGTTGGGCCCCGGTGTTCCTGAGAATTCGATCGGGAGACACCACGCCTGTGACGGCCAACCCATATTTGGGCTCCTCATCTTCAACCGAGTGGCCTCCGGCGAGAGATGCTCCCGCTTCGGACACTTTTTGGTGTCCTCCCTGGAGAATGCCTTTCAGCAGCTCGGTGCCGAGCTTCTTGGCCGGAAACATGACCAGGTTCAGGGCCGTCAAAGGCTTTCCGCCCATGGCATAGACATCCGAGAGGGAATTGGCGGCGGCAATCCTCCCGAACCAAACGGGATCGTCCACCGGCGGCGTGATGAAATCCACGGTCGAGATGACCGCCACAGTCTCGTTAAGGCGGTACACTGCAGCGTCGTCGCTCGTTTCGAAGCCAACCAGGAGGTTGGGGTCCGAGGGTGGAGGGAAGCTGCGGAGCGAGTCCGACAAAACCGCCGGACCAATTTTTGCCGCTCAGCCGCACGTGCGCGCAAGCTGGGTCAACGTTCGCTTTCTGGCAAAGAATTTCATCTCAACGCCTGCTCATCTGGATCCAGTGTGACCCTGGGGGTTCGTTTTCAATTCGGCAGCCAGCTGGTTGGCTGTCTCCTCTCGCTCCTGATTATACCTTTCCTGCCACTGCCCTTGGACCTCCTCCATTTCCTGCTCACGGGAGGACCGCAGCTCTGACAGATCCCGAGACAGGCTTTGGATCTCAACTTCCTGCCTGGAGATCTCCTCCTTCAGCCGGATAATCTCCAGGTGCAGCTGCTGATTTCGATTCAGAAGGTCCCGCTTTTCGTCCAGGGTCCGCTGAAGAACAGCGAGCTGTTCAGCAAGTGACTGGGCAGAAAGGGCTGCAGGATGATCTGTTCGCAGGTCCTTGGCCATGGCGGTGCGTGTTCCTTCGGTCTTGACGTTACAGGAAATCGTCGTGAACTCTCCCCGCAGCATGTCACGTTCTCTCGGCCCCGGATCTGTAGAGCTCCGATCGAATTCCATAGCGGCGAAGGAGTTGCTGGAAGGCCTGGCGCTCCATTCCACCCAACCGGGCGGCCCGTGTCACATTGCCATGGGTACGGTTGAGGAGGTCGCCGAGGTATTCCGCATGGAATCGTTTCAGAATCTCTTCCTTGGCCTGGCGATAGGGCAGATTCTCCACCGCGTGGTGGGTCGCCTGTCCGGCTGCATGATCCGAACCGGCGAAAAAACCGGCATGCTCCGGGCGTATCTCATCATCAGGTGCAAACAGGATGGAGCGAATCAGTACGTTTTCCAACTCACGTACATTACCTTCCCAGGGATGTGCAAGAAGAGACGTCATCAGTTCCGCCGAGACACGTTTGCGGGGTCGGTTGAGGGCTGCACAGTGCTTGTCCAGAAGATGCTCAACAAGCAAGGGGATATCTTCGCGTCTTTCCCGAAGGGGAGGAATCATGATGGGCACAACGTTCAGCCGATAAAAAAGATCCTCGCGGAATTCCCCCGTTCGGATTCTTTCCGGAAGGTTCCGATTGGTGGAGGCGAGGACTCGAACATCCACGTGAACGGACTTCGTGTCTCCGAGAGGCTTGATCTCTTTCTGCTGCAGCACTCTCAAAAGCTTGGTCTGAATTGCGGTGTTGATGTCCCCGATTTCATCCAGGAAAATCGTTCCGCCGTGTGCCTCCTGGAAAAGGCCGGGCTTATTCTGAGTGGCATGGGTGAAAGCCCCTTTTTTGTACCCGAAGAGCTCGCTCTCCAGGATGTTCTCCGGTACCGTCGGGCAGTTCACAGCCACAAAAGCCCGGTCACGTCGGTCGCTCAATGAGTGAATGGCCCGGGCGGCAAGATCCTTGCCGGTTCCGGATTCTCCTGTGATGAGAACCGTGAGGTCCGTTTTGGCAACCATTTGGATGGCTTCATAGACCCGCTGCATCGGGGTGCTGCGCCCCACGATACTCTGGAAAACCTCGCGACATGAACCTTCTCGCTGGAGTCTGAGGTTTTCCCGGAGCAGGCGGCTTCGCTCGAGTGCTTTGTTGAGGTTCAGTACCAGGGTTTCATGGTCAAAGGGCTTGGTGA
>CAZEOY010000639.1:0-2544 GCA_964513835.1 uncultured Syntrophobacteraceae bacterium | reverse complement strand
GCCATGGCAAACAGCATCAAGGCCACAATCATGGGGTTCGAGGCCAGCCGATACATTTCGATGACGACCAGCGAAACGTTGATCTCCAGGAGGAGGAAGGCCAGGATCGATGCCCCGGCTATGACTGAGAAAAGGGGTGCGCCTGACAATGCGGCCAGGCCGAGCAGAAGGGCGACGAGGGGTTTCATGGTTGCGCCGCATGGGTCATAGTGCGAAGGTTCTGCCGGAGCTGGCTCAGGCTCCGCAATGTCATGACCAAGAAGCTCAGGGGGAAGATCGTTTGCAGCCACCAGTAGGGGATGTCGAGAAAGGCGAAATAGCCCGAAGATCGCTCGTCGCCGAGAAAAACCCATGACGCATAGAACAGGACGGTACAGACGGCAGCGAGAAAGACAACCCGAAAAAGCCCCAGCAGCGATCTGAACCATCCTTCCGAGATCAGGGCGGCCAAATCGATGTGAATGTGCTTGTCCTCTGCCGTGGCGCGGCAGGCCCCGAGAAAGCCGATCCACAAGACGACGTGCCGGAGGAAAATGTCCCCCCACACAATACCCGTCGAGAAGAAGTTGCGCAGAACAATCTGGTAAAGCGCAAACAGAACCAGAACGACCATCATGAGCACGATGGTCCACCGCTCGAGGCAGTCATAGAACCTGGTGGCCTGGCGCAAGATCTCGGAAAAGCGGGAGCTCATGGGCGGCTCTTCGGATCCGATCGGAGCTCCGCAACCAATCCTCTCACCGCCCTGGTCGTGTCGGGAGGCAGCACCTTGGGATCGATATCGTTCATGGCGGAATCGCTCAGCTCCTTGAACGCCTGGACCTGTTCAGGCGACGGCGTGACTCGCTGGACGCCGCGCTTGAGAATCAGTTCCATAGCGTCGGCATTGTCTTTGCGCGTTCTCTCGATCAGCCGGCGAACGTGCTTGCCACAGACCTCTCTGACTCTCACCTGAAGGGGTTGCGGAATTCTGCCAAATGCCTTCTTGTCAAGGACGAGCCCCCCCCCGATATAAGTCAGCGGAAGATCGGTGATATACTTGACTTGAGTGTTCCACTGGGTGGCCAAAGCGTAATAGGGTGAGTTGTAGACCACATCCACCAGTTTGGTTTGCAGTCCCATGAGCACGTCCGGAACACTGATGGCGACCGTCGAAACGCCGATTCGATCGATCAGGGCCTGTGACATTGGAGCGTTCGCCTTGGCCCAGACTCGCTTGCCCTTCAAATCCTCCAGCGCGGCTATGGGCGTCGAGGACATGAAATAGACAAAGCCCAGTTCGGGCCACCCCAGGACGACGAAGCCTCGTTCTTCAAATTTCTGCTTGAGCTGCTTGTCGAGCTTCTCGAGAACGTGGTCCACTTCCCGGGTATCCCTGAACATGAAGGGGATCAGAAAAGCACGCAAATCCGGATTGATGTCCGTGAGAGCCGTGGATGTGAATGCAGCCCCCTGAATCACGTTGGCTCTGAGCTTGCGGAGGACGTCCTCCTCATCTCCCATGACCGAGCCCGCATACATTTTGAACCCGACTTTGCCGTCCGTAGCGCGGATCAGCTCGGCGTTCATCTCGTCAAAAATCTGCGTGAGCGAGCTGTTCTCGGGAGCCAGGGTCGCCAGTTTCAGCTCGATTTCGGGAGGACCGGCACACAGTCCGGCCGACGTCAGGATCAGCAAGATCGCGAAAACGCCACACCCTGCAGCCCCAATCGATCCGGCACCTGCACGGGTAACCGATCTCCCCAGGGAGAGCACTCTAGGAAAGCCCTTCAAAATATTCCTCCGTTCGCTCCAGAAGCCTGCGCGCTTTTTCCCTTGCCAGGGCGTTGGAAAGGGTCAGTTCCGGAATCTGACCCTCGGGCGCATCGATCACCCCCTGCAGAGTCGACTCGAACAGCCGGCGATCTTTCATGCCACGGGCATAATACTCAGCGTACATCACGCGGGCCGCCAGGACCTGGTCACCACCGAGCTGGAAGGCCCGTAGGAAATGCGTCTGCGCTCGAGCCAGCTGGCGCTCGCTCACCGGCGGCTTTGAACAAAGGTAGACGGCCATGAGCAGGTGTGGCCCACCATAGTGGAAAGTGTCGTCCAACTCGAGACTTCGAGTGATGGCCGCCTCCAGAGCGGGCAGATCTGCCAAGGCTTCCGGCTTGCCCATGCTCGCGCCTATCCAACCTCCCCACGCGGCAGCGGTCCAGAACAAGGCTGGGGCATCGCCGGCTACGAACTTGCTGAGGAAACTTCTGAAGGTTTCCACATCCCCCGCCGCGGCGTTTCGCAACTGGGAACCGTCATCATCGGAGAGGGCTCGAAATCCGTGATCCCTTGCCTTGAGGTACAGCAGCTGTGCCCTCAACTGAGCCTCTGCATCATCCGGCAGGGTGGCCGCATAGCTTGCGTAGGTCTGGCATGCAGCCAGGTGCAGGCGTTTGTTGTCCGGGTAGGACTCCAGGAGACCGTCCAGCAACATCAAGTATGCGGGAGACCCCTCCCCAATGAGAGCACGGTAGGATTGCTTCAATGCAGCATTTGCCACATCTT
>CAZEOY010000638.1:0-2550 GCA_964513835.1 uncultured Syntrophobacteraceae bacterium | reverse complement strand
GTAGGTCCCGAACCAAAGGAGGTGGCTCGATATGCGGTTGAGCTCGGCACACACCGTACGGATGTATTGGGCACGCTCGGGAACTTCGATGCCGGCGAACTTTTCCACGGCCAGCACAAACCCGTGATTATAGAGCAGCCCCGAGAGGTAATCCATCCGGCTGGCATTGGGGAGAAACTGCTTGTAGGTGCGATTTTCCCCCATCTTTTCATGACCGCGATGTCCATAGCCAATCACCGGATCCGCCTTGACAATGAATTCACCGTCGAGGTCGAGGAGCACTCTCAGAACCCCGTGCGTGCTGGGATGCTGAGGACCCAGGTTCAGCGTGTACACACGTTCGACAATTGGTTCTCTGAATTGATCAGCCATAGATCTCATCTCTTGTCCGGTAGGCGTGAACTTTACCAAAGTCCTTCTTCAGCGGATGGTAATCGGCATCCTCAGGCAACAGAAGGTTCCGCGGATCGGGGTGTCCATCGAACTGGATTCCATAAAATTCACGGACTTCACGCTCGAGCCAGTCGGCAGCCGTAAAGACCCCACTGGCCGTGGGAACACTGGCGCCATGATCCACCAAAACCCGCAATGACATCCTCGACATGGGCTCGAAGCAGTTCAGGTGGTACACAAGCTCCTGCGTGTCCTGAAAATCCAGTGCAGTCATCGTCTCCAGATAGAACCCGGCATCCTTGAAAACACTCAGCACTTCCACGAGCTTTGCTGCAGGCGCCGTGGCCGCACTCACGACCCCCGCACCGTATTTGTCGTCCACGCACACTGCATCGTCGCCCAGCATGGAGCGGAGCTTTTCGATCATCACGTCCCTTTTCGCCATGGCTAGCTCTTCCCTCCCTTGCGATGGAATCGCCGCAGGATGTTTCGATCCTCACCCTTGGTGATCTTGTCCTCCAGCGCCAGGAAGCCCTGAATGAGTCCTTCGGGGCGGGGTGGGCATCCCGGAACGTAAATGTCCACCGGGACAAGGAGATCGGCGCCGGGGATAATGGCGTACTGCCCGTCGTATTCGAAAGGCCCGCCCGAAATGGCGCAGTTCCCCATGGCGATGCACCACTTGGGATTCGGCATCTGATCCCAGAGCATCTGGATGGCGGGACCCATTTTCTTGGAAATCGTGCCCGCGACGATCATCAGGTCCGACTGCCTCGGCGACGGACGGAAGACTCCAGCTCCGAAACGGTCCAGGTCAAAGCGCGCCGCCCCGGCGGCCATCATCTCGATGGCACAGCACGCGAGCCCGAATGTCATCGGCCATAAGGAGTTGGCCCGAGCCAGGTTCAGAACGTCATCCAAGAGGGCGAATCTGATGACCGGCTCACCCGGTTCTATCTTTTGGTTTCCCACTCAAATACTCCTTTGCACCAGGCATAGACGATGGCCAGAGACAAAATGCCCACAAAGATCGTGACCTCCACCAGATCCCGCAGAGCGTACTTGCCGTAGGCAAGGGCCACGGGGAAGAGGTAGAGCACGTCGACGTCGAAGGCGAGAAAGATCAGCGCGTAGATGTAGTAGGCAACCGTAAACTGGATCCACGCGCTGCCGATGGTCTGCATACCGCTTTCGTACGTTTCCTCCCGCTTGGCCCCCGCGCTGCGCTTCACGATCAGCGATGAAACGATGATCGGAACGACGGCAAAGACCACTCCCACGAGAAGGAAGAATGCAATTGCCAGAAAATCGGTCATTAGCTCTTTGGGAAGCATGCCCCTCTCCACTCGCTATTCGATGAAAATGGCGCCAAACTTACAGCTCTCGATGCAGATACCGCATCGCACGCAAAGCTCGTCATCGATGCAGTGACATTCTCTCTTTTCCCCGATGATGGCGCTCTCCGGACACTTCCTGCGACACACCCCGCACCCCGTGCATTTCTCCGTGTCAATCTCGTAGCGAATGAGCGGCTTGCAGACCTTGGCCGGACAGCACTTGTCGTTGACATGAGCTTCATACTCGTGCCGGAAATACTTCAGTGTGCTGAGAACCGGATTCGGCGCGCTCTTGCCGAGACCGCAAAGGGCCGCCTCCTGCATGGTGCTGCCCAAACGCTCCAGCTCGTCGATGTCGCTCGGCACTGCGAGACCAGAGCACATCCGGTCCACAATCTCGTACATCCGCTTGACGCCCACACGGCATGGGACGCACTTCCCGCAGGACTCCTGAACCAGAAAGGTCAGAAAATAGCGGGCCACATCCACCATGCACGTATCTTCGTCGAGAATGATCATCCCTCCGGATCCCATCATGGACCCGGCCTGTTTGAGCTTCTCAAAGTCCACCGCAAGGTCGATGAGGGACTCGGGAACGCACCCCCCCGAAGGACCACCGGTTTGAACCGCCTTGAACGCTTTGCCACCAGGAATCCCGCCACCGACGTCGTATACGATCTTCCGGAGCGGCGTACCCATCGCCACTTCAACCAGCCCCGGGTTGTTGATCTTTCCGACCACCGAGAAGATCTTGGTCCCCTTGCTCCGTTCGGTGCCGATGGACGCAAACCACTTCCCGCCGTTGTTGATGATCTGAGGG
>CAZEOY010000637.1:0-2558 GCA_964513835.1 uncultured Syntrophobacteraceae bacterium | reverse complement strand
CCCCCGGGCATCAGCTCATCGCCAAAAATGACACGTCCGGCAAAAAAATACGCCCCGTCACGTCTGAGTCATGAACCGGGGCATTGATGTCCATCATTCATGAATGGGTCCCCGTGCGCGGCCGCTCTCTGGATTCGCTGCCGGAGCATTGCGCAGCCGGAGAGTGTTCCAGCTGATCAGCCACCCCAGGGCATGCGCGAGTAGGCTTCGGAGAGCTTATCCCGGTAAGTCCTGAAAAATGCCTCATGCGCCTTTTCCCAGCGGGAGAGCATCATG
The DNA here is from genome assembly GCA_964513835.1 of uncultured Syntrophobacteraceae bacterium. Lineage (GTDB taxonomy): Bacteria > Desulfobacterota > Syntrophobacteria > Syntrophobacterales > Syntrophobacteraceae > JALOOX01. The sequence continues at coordinate 2,282 of CAZEOY010000637.1, read as the reverse complement.
AGGGCGTCCTTGGCTTTCCCTTCCGTCTGGGCTGCCATGTTCTCATAGAACTCGCTCAAGTCCTTCTCGATGAGCCAGGCCGTGTTGAACACGGTGACATCCGGCACCATGGACCCTTCGAGGCACTGCTGCAAGAACTCGGACTTGGCCCGGTCGTCGAAAAAATTGGTGGGCTCCATCACGACGGACTTGAGGCTCTCGGGCTTGACCTCCTCCCCTTTGCGCAGATCCTCCAGGATCGTGTTGATGAATGCGATATGCCTTTCCTCCTCCTTGATCAACTGCCTGAAAGCGCTGACCGCGGCACCGATCCCCATGCGCTGCACGGAAACCTCGAAAAAACTCCTTCCCGTCTGCTCCTGATTCAATGCGTACTCGAAAATCTTGATCAGCTTCTCGTCTGTGGACATTCAACTCTCCTTTCGTCAACCCAGCTTCTTGCACAGCTCGGCCACCCGTTTGCCCAGCTTGCGGCCGTTTTCAGCCGTCCTGTCGTCGGGCGCCCCCACGCAGGCGACTCCATAATGGCCCGTAGCGTCCATGGGATCCCCCACCACGATCATTCCGTAAATCAGCAGACACTGTATGATGGAAAACATGGTGGTTTCCTTACCGCCGGTGGCGTCGCCCGAAGTCGCAAAGGCCGCTCCGACCTTGCTTTCCATCTTCTTGCGGATTCCCACGAACTCATCGAAAACCCGCTTCAGATCCGCCGCCATGACACCGAAATACACCGGTGATCCGGCAATGATCCCCGCCGAATTGACGAAATCCTCCTTGGTCACCTCTTCCGTCCTTTTGATGACGGGAGTCACTCCCCCAACGGATCCGACCCCCTCGGCGATGAATTCGGCCAGCCTGCGCGTATTGCCCCCTTTGGAATAATAGAGCACCAGTACCTGCATCCACTTCCTCCCCATTTGCTGAGAACGACTGTCAGCCCTTTATGATCCTTGCATCCACCACCACCATGCCCTCGGGATAGGCCAGCACCGGATTGAGGTCGATTTCCACGATTTCCGGGTGTTCCTGCGCGATGCGAGCCAGTTTCAGCAAGCCCTCCACCAGGGCGTTCTCATCGATGGTGCGCTGTCCCCGGAATCCTCGAAGGAGCGGCGCTCCCTTGATTTCATTCAACATGCTCAGTGCATCCTCCCGTGTCAACGGGATCAGGCGCATGGCCACGTCTCGGAAAAGCTCGACCGCGATTCCCCCCATGCCGAAGAGAATCACCGGTCCGAACTGGGGATCCCGATGCATGCCCAGAATCAGCTCGAGCCCCGGGGCGGCCATGGCGCTTACCACCACCCCGTTGATCCGGGCATCGGGTGCGTTGGTCTTGAGGGTCTCCTCCATCCGCGCGTAAGCGGCACGAACATCCTGGGCCGACTGAAGATGCAGGCTCACACCCCCATAGTCCGATTTGTGCAGAATGTCCGGCGAATCCACCTTGAGGGCCACGGGAAACCCCAGCTGGTGGGCGAGATGGACGGCCTTCCCGGGACTTTCGGCAAACCGGCTCACGATGCAGTCAAAACCGCTGGCCTCCAAAAACTTGAAGCTGTCGAACAAGCTGAGCTGGGCCCCGCCTGAAGCCACGGGGAACGTCGTCGAGGCCTTCTGCTCCTTCAGAGAAGGCGGGAGAACCTGGCTCAGAGCCCGGATGCCGCGCTCCGGCGTCGGGTACACCGGGATCCCGCTCTGGTGCATGCGGAGCTTCTCTTCACGCTCCACCTCGGCGCCCCCGAGATAAATGATGAGCTCGTTCGCGCCCGGGGTCACCACCCGGGAGGCATCCACAATGGGGTCGCCGAAAATGATCCCCAGCGTGTCGTAGTAGGGCCGGGCCCGTTGAATGACCTCTCGGAACATCCCGGCGTCGGCATCCCCGGTCAGATCGAGGGGATTGCCCCGGATGGCGTGGGACGGGATGACGCCCGCGATCTCCTGCGCCAGCTGAGGCGGCAGGGGAGCCACATTCAAACCCTCCTGCTCCGCGGCATCGGTGGCCAGAATGGCCGCACCGCCCGAAGTGGTAATGTACAGGATGCTGTTCCCCTTGGGCGGTTCGAGGTAGGCCAGCGCCTTGGCGAAATCGTAGAATTCCTCGATGGTCTCGGCCCGGCACACGCCAAGCCTCTTGAAAAGTGAAGAATAGATGGCGTCGGCTCCCGCGAGCGATTTGGTATGGGACTCGGCCGCCACCTTCCCCTTGGGGGTTCGTCCGGATTTCAGGACAACGAGGGGCTTCTTGAGCTCCGAAAGGACGCTCTGAAATCGAA
>CAZEOY010000636.1:0-2562 GCA_964513835.1 uncultured Syntrophobacteraceae bacterium | reverse complement strand
CGATGAAGGCAGACACGTCAAGAGGCAAGCTGCAGGAGATGGCTGGTTTCACTCTGCTCGAGGTCATGGTAGCTCTCACCATAGGGGTGCTCATTCTCGGCGGAGTCATGGGAGCCATTTCGTCGTCCCTTCAATACAGCTACCGGGTGAAGGAGAAGAGCCTGGTTCAGCCTCTTCTCGAGGCCGTGGCTCAGGAGATCCTCATTCAGCCCGAGAAGATTCATGAGGGGCAGATGGTTGTCAAGGCCTTTCGGGATGCACCTCCGGTCTACATCGCGGCCGTCAAGGTTCCGGGCATGGATGATTTTGGAGAAGCGCATTCGGCGGGGGAGCTTCATCGGGTGCTTTTGAGCTGTCAGGGACAGCGGCTCGAGATGAGCGTGCTGGTTCCCAAGGCGGTTCTCGAATAATCATAAGGGTATGCCAGCAGAGTCACACGATGCCGATGGAAAGCACACCATCATCAGTCAGCGGGGAGTGGGCAGGTCAAGGGTGCCGGGGTTGCCGGGAATTCCAGCACCTTTCCGGGGCTGTTCCGGGGCCTGAGCAGGAGCAGCGGAGAATCCCGATCCGTTTGGACTCGAAAGGGTTCACCCTGGTGGAGCTGGTGATCGCCACACTCATCTCCACCCTGGTCATGGGGATCATCGCGGTGGCTCTCGGTTTCTCGCTGCGGATCTGGGAGAGGCAGCAAAACCAGAATCCCAGCGATATGCCCGCGGTCATGGACCTGCTCAAATGGCAGCTGGCGACCTTTGAACCTCAGCAGGTCCGAATCGATCAGGAATCCACGCCTGTATTCCAGGGGGATGCCCGATCGTTGACTTTTGCAACGGCACATTCGGTCAAGGCCATCACCAAAGGGGCGCCCGTGGTGGCTCGATATGTCTTTGTTCCAAGGGACAACGCCCTTTACTACGCGGAGATCCCTCTCGATCCTTATCATTCTGAGCAGATCGAGGAGTTTCTGAAGTTGGCTCCGGGAAAGGACAGAAAGCGTAAGGGGTTCTTTGCGACGGCTGCGGCGGATGTGTCCTTCTCTTACGCTGAAGACGGCGAATCCGAAGATTTTGATGAGAAATGGGGGGAGGATAAGTCCATCCCCGGAATGGTGGTTGTCAACTGGAGTCCCGACGGTCAGGCGAAATTCACCGCAGCCATCGTCCCCAACTCCCTGTTCCCCAAGTGGACTGAAGAGGGTGGAGCGGGTGGTTCGCTGTTCGGAGGGAATCGATGACAATTCTTCACCGTGAGGATGGGGTTATCGTCATTGCGGTCCTCTGGATTTGCGCGCTGACCATGTGGTTCGCTCTCCAGATTGGCACTGAGAGTCGATTGCAGGGAGAGGATCAGGTGCACGCCCATCGGAAATCCCAGGCGCTGTATCTGGCCATAGGCGGGTGCTATGAGGCCCTGGCGCACATGGGCGAGCCGTTGGATATCGGCCTGGGGCGTCAGGCAAAGGAGAGCTGGCAGCCAGATGGGAGGCCTCACCTGGTGCAATACGAAACCGGTCAGGCTTTGGTCATCATCGAAGCCGAGGGCAGGAAGGTCAATGTCAACGTGACCCCGCCCGAGCAGCTTCGCCTGGTGCTGGAGCGCACAGGGATGGCCGAATCGGACGCAGAGCATCTGGCGGATCTCGTGGCCGATTTCACCGACCCGGACGATCTGCAGCGGTTGCATGGAGGGGAGAAGGACTATTATGAAAGCCGGGGCATTCCCTATCCGCCTTTTAACGGCCCTCTGCTCAGCCTGGATCAGATGCTTTTGATTCCGGGAGTGACACCCCAATTGTTCTATGGATATCAGAACGAACCTCCCGTAAATAACCCTTACGGCGAATTCTGGGATTCGGCTTTGCCGGCAAGGAATTCTCTCTTCGGTCTGCTCACCGTTCATGGGAAGAATCAGCTTTTCGTTGAAGAAGACCCCTGGGATGAGTTTGAGCAGAAGATCATCACCTGGGAAGTAGGTGGAGTATACCGTATTCTGTCTTTGGGGAGATCCTTCAATGGCCCGCCTTCGATGCTGATGTGGCTGATTGTTCGCTACACGTCCGATGGGGAGCAGCCATACGAGGTGTTGTACCGAAAGATTCTCTAGAAGTGGAAGGACGGACTCCCCCAGCGCATTGTGACCCGATCGGAGGGAGAAGGGTATTTTAGAGGTCATTGGAGAAGATCCGCGATGCTGAAGCGCTTTGTAAAACAAAGAGTCAACCATATCACCGCCGTTTACGTCGAACAGGACCGGGTGGAAGTCTTGACAGCACACCGGCAGTGGCGCAAATGGCAGGTCAACCTGGTGGAGCGTGTGGCGGTAGGTGAAGAGGAATCGATCTTCGACTGCCTGTCCCGGCTCAACCTGCGGGGCAGGGGTCGCAAGAATGCGGGCCTGCTGCTTCTCCTTCCCCTGGAGTTCTACAGCTTTCATCGAGCGGTTTACCCGGTAGCTCTCAAGGATCAGCTTGATGAAGCCCTGAGCTTCGACTGGCAGGAGAACATCTTCCACGAGTATGAGGATACCCTGCATTTTGCCGGGTCTCCGGTCCAGGTGGAA
>CAZEOY010000635.1:0-2568 GCA_964513835.1 uncultured Syntrophobacteraceae bacterium | reverse complement strand
TCAATCTCTTCGTCAAAGCAACGCGCACATGAGCAGACGCCGGACGAACAGGCAACCGTGTGATCCCGCTTCCGAGTAGTGACCGCGGAGGCTTGAAAGCTTCTGTGGTCTTTCCAGCCTGATGCATCGAAGGTTCGCACGTGGTTATATTCAGGGCCGACTCACCTCTTATCCGTGAATTCGACAAAGATCAGATTCCTTTCGTTCGGGAGCGGGTGAGCATCACCTTGCTCATCGGTGCCACCCTCGTCCCTCTGTTCGGCCTCGTCGATTATTTGCTGTTTCCTCAGCACCTGCTGCAATTCCTGACGATTCGGTTCCTCGTGGGGCTCCTTTGCATGGTGTTTTGGGGAGTCAATCGGCGATGGAACCTTGGCGAGAGGAGTTCCTATCTCGGCGTGGCGGGGGTTTATATCACGGCGTTGGGCATCATCCGGATGATCATTGTCACGGGGGGCTATACGACCACCTATTACGCAGGCCTCAACCTGATCTTCCTGGCATTTTGCGCCATCATGACCGTTGGGATGCGCTTCGTCCTTTTTCACTCCATTGTCATCTACCTCATTTATATGATGTCAGTATTTCTCTCTTCCCCCCGGGAGAACATAAATCTGTTCATCGCCAACAACATGTTCATATTTACGACACTGGTCATTGGACTCATCGCTTCCTCGACGGACTACCGTCACCGCTTCAAGCAGTACCAGCTGCGATTGAAACTTGAAGAAGCTCAGTCCCAGCTCAAGGTTTATTCGCGGATGTTGGAAGACAGCGTTGCGGAAAGCGAGGTCAAATACCGGACGCTTGTGGATCACGCCAACGAGGGTATTTTCATCGTGCAGGACGGGGTCGTCCAGTTTCCCAATCCGAAGACATGCGAGCTCTTGGGATACAGCGCAGAAGAGTTCAACACGACATCCTTCATGGAGCTTGTGGCGGATGAGGATCGGGACGGCGTCCTGGAGAAATGCCGTTTCATTGACAGGGAGCGAAAGCCTGCACTGATGCTCCCTTTTCGAATGGTGAACAAGTACGGAAAAGTCATATGGGTGGATATGAACTCCGTTCCCATAGAGTGGAAAGGAAGGCCGGCAACGCTCCATTTGCTTCGCGACATCACCCAGCGGAAGACCATGGAAACAGAATTGATGCAGGCGCAGAAGATGGAGGCGATCGGCACCCTTGCGGGCGGCATAGCCCACGAATTCAATAACCTGCTTCAAGTGATCTCGGGAAGCCTGCAGCTGCTCTTCAAATCAAAATCCGCGGATCATCCCGATGCGCGTTATCTCAACCACATCGACAAGGCCGTTCAACGTGCGACGACCCTGACCAAAAAGCTTCTTGTTTACAGTCGCAAAGTCGAGAGCCAGCTGGAGGTGGTGGACCTCAACCACCAGATAACGCAGGTTTGTGAGCTCCTCGAGCGGTTGATTCCCAAGATGATCACCATCGAGCAGGTTCTCGATCCCAAGCTCAGACCCGTTCGAGCTGACCCCGCCCAGCTGGAGCAGGTCATCATGAATCTGGCCGTGAACGCACGTGATGCGATGTCACACGGGGGCCGATTCATCCTGGAGACTCGAAATATCGTCATCGATGAAGAGTACTGCCGCAGCCACGTGGGAACCTCCCCCGGGCGGTACGTATGTCTCAGGGTTTCAGACACGGGACACGGCATGGATCAGGAGGTTCTGGAAAGGATTTTCGATCCTTTCTTCACCACCAAGGAACCCGGCAAGGGGACTGGCCTGGGGCTGGCCATTGTCTACAGCATCGTCACCAACCACAACGGTTTCGTGCGTTGCCTGAGTGAAAGAGGGAAGGGCACAACCTTCGAGATCTATTTCCCTGCAGAGATTGGCGAGGTGGCGGGCAGGGTCGGCGAGAGAGTCCTTGAGCACGAAATCCAGGGCAATGGGGAGACGATCCTGCTGGTGGATGACGAAGAGGAGGTTTTGGAGGTAGGAAGGGAACTGCTGGAGCGTTTTGGCTACAGGGTCCTGACCGCCTTCGATGGTGAGAATGCCATGAAGGTCTTTTCGGAGTTCGAACGCGATATCCAGTGCGTCATCCTGGATCTGAACATGCCAGGTCTGGACGGGCAGAGTTGCCTGGAAAAGCTCCTTTCGCTCAGTCCCCAAATGAAAGTCGTTGTGGCTACGGGTTATCTTGAAAGGGAGCGGAGAAATGAGATGATCGCATCTGGGGCATCGGGATTCATCACCAAGCCATACCGGTTTACGGATATGCTCCGGGAATTGAGGCGTGCCCTTGTCTCCTGAATGAATAATGACGGATTGGGATCGAGGGAACGGCCCCCCCCTTGCAGCGCCACCCTCCTGTTGAATGGAATGGAATGGAGACAATCCGCAAACAGATGGTCGATCTGCTCTCTGAAAATTCGCTGACAGCTCGTGAGCTCTCCCAGGCCCTGGGAATTCGAGAAAAGGAAGTCTTTGAGCACCTGCCTTTCGTGACTCGCACGGTGGCCGCCCAGGGCCGGAAGCTGGAGGCACTTCCATTCGCGTGCATGGCCTGCGGCTATGTGTTTAAAGAAAGAAA
>CAZEOY010000634.1:0-2569 GCA_964513835.1 uncultured Syntrophobacteraceae bacterium | reverse complement strand
CAAAAGGGGGGTTTCCCTCACGAAAAAGTGTCTCGACAAAAGGGGTACAGCGCAGATCACTGACGTGTACCCGCAGTTGTCACAATTGAATTCCATACGCGAATCCTCCGGCGCTTTCGGTCAGCCAGATGCCAATGCGCGAAGGGACCTGGCTGCTGGGGCCGCCCATGGCGTATCGGGGAAAGCTCGCAAGATCTCCTTCCATCTCGCCTCGGCTGCCTCGTGGAGGCCCATCTCGTGGAGAAGGCTCCCGAGTTGATACAACACCCTGGGCCGATGCTCCTCGGAGAGGTCCTTGCACTCCAAGAGTCCTTCAAGGCAGCGGGACGCCAGATCCAGGTCTCCGCGTTGGCTGAGGAGTTGTGCCATGCGTAGCTGCGCCAGAGAAGCCAGAGGAGCCATCGCGTACTTCCCCTGATACTCCCGGTACGCCCTCACGGCCATTTCAGGATCGGACTTGAGGAACAGCTCAACCGCCTTCCTGTACGCCTCTTCCCCCTCTTCGGTCCGAATCGCGCCTGACTTGATGCGGGCGACATGTAGATAGACCTCGGGGTCGTCCCCGCTCTCGGCCAGAATGTCATGAGCCGCCCGGATACCCCGCTCACCGGCCATGGAACCAGAGGAGGCCGCCTCCAGAACATCCCGGTCTCTTTCCTGCCGGGCTCTGTCGACAAGGTTCCACCCCCACCCCAACAGGATTCCCGCCACGAGTCCCCAGAGGTGCGCCCAGTAGTCGGTCGTCGACTCCGTCGAACCCGAGAGTTGATTGGCGCCCCCGATGAGATCCTTCAGAAAGAAAGCCGTGACAACGGTCAGGGAGTTCACGCGGATCTTGATTTGAAGGGGTATAAAGAGGGAGAGGAAGCCCAACAGCGGCACGGGCATGACCATGGTCTTGAAATAGCAGCGCACGGCGAATAGACCCATCAGCCCTGATATGGCTCCGGAGGCCCCAACCGCCTCAACGAGTTCCCCGGTACCCACGCGATAGGTGATCAGGGAAAGCAACGAGGACACGACGCCCGTAAGCACAAATGCGAGAAATGTCTTTCGCCACCCAATGCGCCGCTCCAGCACCGCCCCCATGACCCACAGGAAGAGCATATTGAAGACGTAGTGCGGCAGGCTCGCGTGGAGAAACATGTGGGTGAGCAGCGCGGGAATGGCCCATCGGGAACCCCCCTCCGCAGGGTAGAAGGCCAACCTGTCCCACACCCCTTTCGGGATGCTCGGGTTCATTTGGAGTCCAAAGAAGATTATCCCCATGAGGAAAATGATGGAGTACGTGAGCCAGGGAATATGCGAAGAGGCGCTGCGATTCTTGGTGACGTACGGGAACGGGAAAACCGTCAAGTTTTTCAGGAGGAGCCGCCAAATAGGCTCTCCGCTCATCGCGGACCGGTACGAAAGCCATGCAACAAACAGTGCAGCCACGAGCGGTAGGGCGAGAAAACCGACCGAAGACCGAAGGTGCGATCGGGTCAATCCGATCACGATCGCGAGTGCCAACGTGGTCAGACAGAATCGAAGTGCTTCGTTGCGGGAAACGATGCCGATGAGCTTGTCCAAGACGCTTTCGTTCGGGTTGAGAGATCCGCAGTGGTCTTGATGGGGCGTCTTCAAGGGGGCCGACATCTCGACCTCCAGGGGGGTTGGTGCCTCTGGTGACCGGATTCCGACATTGCCCGGACAGGTGTCTTGTAATCCATTGCGGCTGGGCTGTCAACGGAGACCCGCTGTGAATCCTTCCCAATCCAAGGACATCGGTTCGGTTTTCGCAAGTTGGAATTGGGGCTGAAAACGAGAAACAGTAGACCCACGCCCTGTCCCCAGATCCTGCGGGGGAGATACGAATCCGCGAAGTGACTGACGAGTCATCTGAACGTGGGATCGTTTTGCCATTTTGGGAGAAAAAAGATGGGACAATAGGATGCGTGGGTCCCATCGACGCCACGGAAGTGCACGGGGATTTCTCAAATGACCGACCTCTTCGGGACAAGAGGAACTCGGCGTAGAGGGATGCTCGATGGATTAGCCGGGGCCCTATTTGCGTGGTGGTTGAGCGGTTTCCGACGATGGCCGCGGAAGGAGGGATTGTTGTGTTACCCCAGACTGTCGAGTTGACCCTGCGGGATGCTCTTGCTAGGATGGCGGCCAATAATGGCTATCGTTTCTTTCGTCTCAGTCGGGCGGGGAAAAGCGCGGAGACCAGAGTCATTCTCGCCAGTACCCGTCCCCTTTTGCGACGGAAGGCACCTTATTCGAAACGAGGCCAGGGCACTGTCATTTGGGCGAACAGATGCTTGAGGTCCGGATAACCATGGAGATCATGGATGGCTCGCCTTGAAGACCTCAACACCGGGGCATCGGTCAAAGGCATCCTCCCGGATGCTCTTGTCACGGTGATCACGGTGCAGTGGTTCGGCTCGGAGGCACTGGAGCTGACCTACAAGGACCCCTCCGGGCGAGTGGCCAATGAGCTGCTCTACCGCCACGACGAGCCGCGCCTCGAAGTGGTCGAATCGGGCCGGCCCTGGAGCTTCGACGGCGACGGCTCCCTCTTCCG
>CAZEOY010000633.1:0-2580 GCA_964513835.1 uncultured Syntrophobacteraceae bacterium | reverse complement strand
GCATCACAATTCGGGTAGCGCTCTTCTCACCTAAGCCGGGAAGCCTGCTCAGCATTCGGATGAGCTCATACAGAGTAGAAGGGTACACGCCCATGACGTCAGCAAACCAAAACGCAGTGAGAGATGGGACCGGAACTAGAACAGACCCGGAATCTTCAGACCCGGGATGTTCAACCCACCGGCGAGGTTCGCCATCTCCTGGGCGGCCATCTCCTGAGATTTTCGCAGTCCATCGTTCACCGCAGCCACAACCAGGTCCTGCAGCATATCGATGTCTTCCGGGTTGACCACCTGAGGTTCGATCCTGATGCTCTGAATCTCCTGCCGTCCATTGACGACCACGGAAACCATGCCGCCGCCGGCGCTGCCCTCAACGGTTCTATGGGCCAGTTCCTCCTGCATCTTCGCCATCTTATCCTGAAGCGCCTTCACCTGTTGCATGGGATTCAAGCCTTTGACCACTGACGTCCTCCTCGCCTGCCAGCCATCTCAACCACCCGTCGGGGCGTCGACGGCAATGAGATTCAGGCACGATCCTTTTAGGTTTCCGGGGCGGTATCGGGAATCCCGGTTCCGTTTGCTGAGCGGCCTGCTCCGCGTATTCACAGCGCCACTCGCTGATACCCCGCTGGAAACGATCTGGTTCCAAACGGCCGCGAGAAGCGCCCGACGCTCCGCCTATTCGGTCGTTCGGGATCCTTGGCCTCTGCCCCTGGTGTGACGATCCCCTTCAAGACTCCGGACTTCGATGAGCTCTCCTCCCAGAATCTCGATGGCCTGTTGGACCGCCGTGCTTTCCATGACGATGCGTCGCGGATTTGATTTGCGGGACCTGGATTTGTGGCTCTCCTTCCCAGACTTCCCCTGAAGGGAAGATCTGGTGCGTATGTGCCATTCCAGATGCACCCTGAAATATTCCGCTGCAAATTCGGCCAGTGCCGCAACATCCTTGTCCTGAAACAGGTTTTCGTAGACCTCCAGAACCTCGAGCTCCGCGGTCGACTCCGAAACTGCCTTCAGGGCGCTCTGACCGAGCCTCGCAGCGAACTTTTCATCTCTTCCTTGTATCCATAGCACGAAGGCGGACCATCTCGAGAGCATCTCATCGGGTGTGGCGGGCTGCAGTGAGAAAGCTTCTTCCGCCTGAACACCAGAAACCGTTGAGGAGACGGCAGGCTCATCCACCTCGTCGGGATGCGGGTCACGTTCAGGCCCGGCAATAGCCTGCCCCTTCGTCGATGTTCCAGGAGTCTCGAAAAGCCCGCGGATATCCGGAGCACTCCCAACAGAATTCGGGATCCCGGAGAGCGCCTTCTCAAGCCTCTCCACCTGGTCCACCACCTGATTCAAAGTCTCCAGCCTCGGGATCTGGCTCATACGGAGCAGCAGCATTTCAAGGCTGAGCCGCGGGAGCGATGAACGCCTGATGTCCTCCTCTCCTTTGAGAAGCGTCTGAAGGTGAAGATGCAGCGATTCAGGACCGACGCTGTCCAGCCGTTCCTTCAAAAACTGCTCTTCAGTCTCAGGCAGATCCAGAACGCCCCCGGGATCCCCCCCGCCGACAGCCAGCCACATCAGATTCCGGAAAAAGTCGCAGAGTTGCTGGCAGAATCTACGGCTGTCAATACCTCGACGGTAGACATCATCCACGGTTCGGAGAATGGCGACCGTGTCCCCGTCAAGGATGGCCGCAACGACCTGCTGTACGCTGCCCCGGTCGACCACGCCCAGTACGTCCAGGATCTCGTCATCACTCAATCCATCCCCCGAAAAGGCCAGGATCTGCTCCAGCAGACTCTGGGCATCCCGCATGCTTCCATCAGCTTCCCTGGCAATGGAATAAAGCACCGATTCCGATAGGTTGACCTGCTCCCGGGCAATGATGGTCCTCATGTGCTCCAGCAGCTTCGATGTGTCAATGCGGCGGAAATCGAATCGCTGGCAGCGGCTGAGAATGGTCGAGGGGATCTTGTGCGGCTCCGTTGTGGCGAATATGAAGATCACATGCTCAGGAGGCTCCTCAAGCGTCTTGAGCAGCGCGTTGAATGCCTCCGTGGTCAGCATGTGCACTTCGTCGATGATGTATACCTTGTTTCGACTCTTGGAGGGACGGTACCGCACGGTTTCCCGAAGCTCACGGATGCTGTCAATCCCACGGTTGGAAGCGCCGTCAATTTCGAGCACATCCACCGAATGGCCCAGGGTGATCTCCCTGCAGTTCGAACAGGTGTTGCACGGTTCGACGGTGACGCCCGGCTCGCAGTTGAGGCTCTTGGCCAGAATGCGCGCGACTGAAGTTTTGCCCACGCCGCGGGCTCCGGTAAAGAGATAGGCATGAGCCACACGGCCCGTGCGGATGGCATTCTGCAGGGTGCGCGTCACGTGGGTTTGCCCCACGACCTCATCGAAGGTCTGGGGGCGCCATTTTCTGGCAAGGACGAGATACGACATAATGGGCTGACTGGTCAGAGGCCGGGGTGTGTCAATGGGTGCCCGATCGGATTCGGAACAGGGACTGGCTCAGGTGTGGCGGAGAGAGAGGGATTCGAACCCTCGGTACACCTTTTGGGCGTACACACG
>CAZEOY010000632.1:0-2605 GCA_964513835.1 uncultured Syntrophobacteraceae bacterium | reverse complement strand
CATTGAGCCGAGAGTCACCTAAAGGGTGTGGGAGCGCATGGGTGCTTCATCGATTGGATGCTCGCCCTGTGGAGCCACAGGGTGACATCGAGAAAGCGGCAAGATTTGCCGGTTGCGCCATTCACGGATTCCCTTGCGGCATTTGTGAAGGGTTGGCACAAGAGTCTCAGCCACTGGAGGGGATTGCGCGCGCCTGGATCGTCAGAGAATTGGGAGGAGACTCGTTTCTTTCATGGCTGGTAGAACTGGAAAGGGCGAACCTCTATTGCCGGCAGGGGGACTTCAGCCGACGGAGATCCTGACCAGGTTCAGAATGAGCTCCACTTCGCCCAGAGGTTTCTGAAGCTTGCGGGCGATGGCCTTTGCGTCGAGTCCCGCTCGGGCCAGGCGAATGATGTCCTGGTTTTCCGATGATGCGAAAGCGGAAATCTGAGTGGAAGAAACGCTGTCCATGCTCTTGCGCAAACCCTCCAGTTTTCTGCGGGCGGTTTCCGCTTCCTGGATCTTCTGGTCCAGTGTTCTGATGATTCCCTTCATCAATTCCTGTCTTTCCTGCAGGTTCTTGTCGAAGGCCTCCGAAATCTGACGGGTTTCATCGATGACCTGCTGCAGGGAATCCACCACGGCCTCAGTCCCTTCGTACTTTTTGGCCGGTTTGGTCAAGTGGTAGAGGAGCAAAGCGATCACCAGGATGTCCAGTGCCACCTGGAGAGCAATGACCATGTTGTTGTTGCCCAGGAACCAGTCTGAAAGGAAGTTCATGGATTTGTCTGTAAGCCTATATCACAGTCGTTCCCAATGGCTGACGCGGATGGTTTTGAGTCCGCTCTTGGGGAAGCTTTGTTTCATGTATTCCGTCAGTTGTTTTTCGAGAATACCCTGCCAGAGCTTCTGAGAATTTTTGGCTGGCCGGGCGCGCAGCAAGTATTGATAGACGGTCTCCCTGTAGAAGGTCGCCCTCCCTGAGAACTCCTCGAAAGCGTTTGATGCGGCGAAGACGAAGCCCAGTCGCATATTGATCAGGTTCCGGTCTCGTTCAGAGGTGGCAAGGACCAGGAATTCAAACTCCTCCTGGAACTCCTGGACTGCGAAAGCGTGCCGAATGCTCTTCTTTCCGACCAGGGCTGGGGCTTTGGGCTTCATGGCTTTATGAACGGGGACGGCGATGGCTGCCATGATTCCGACGCATGCCACCAGGGATCCGATCAATATGAGCTTTCTTCTGTGTTTCCGGGCTGCTGTATCATAGGATCGAGTGGCCTCGGAGCCCTTTTCGAGTCCACTGAAGGATTCGTCGCCCTCTGGAGAATGGCTGGCTTCGGCGGGTGGACTTGAATGGCCATCGAAATCGTCCAGGGCGAGGGAGCTGGACGGACTGTCAAATCCTTCAAAATCGAAGGACATCTCGCCCTGCTGACCTGGCGTACCCACGTCAAAGCCGAGCGGTTGTCCCATATCCCAGCCTGAAGGAAGCGATGGGTCTGCATCCTTGGATCCAGCTCCTTCACGCTCGTCATCATCTTGGATAGCGTCGGATTCATTGAACATGATTCGTTCTACGCCCTGGCGGTTGCTTTCCACGAGTGGCTGCTGTCCCCGAAGCTGATGTGCTCGGGCAGGTCATCTCGCTTGAGCTTGCGGGCCAATTTGGTTCGGAGCCGCAATACGGCCTTGGTGTGGATCTGTGAGATCCTCGACTCAGTGTAGCCCATGACCGCACCGATCTCTTTCATGGTCAATTCTTCGTAGTAATAGAGGGACAAGACGAACTGCTCCTTTTCCGGTAGAGTCTTGATCGCCGCCGCCAGATGCTCTTTCAGCTCGGAACGATGCAGGTGAACGAACGGTTCGTCGGATTCGGGAGCCACGAGGCGAAGACTTCTGTTTTCCTGGATGGCGTCCTGGATGTCTTCAGGCATCACCGAGATGCCCTTGACCTCATCGAGCAGCCCGTAATACTCTTCCATGGACAGGCTCATCTCTTCGGCGACTTCTTCGTCCGTCGGGTTTCTCCCCAATTTTTGCTCAAGTCCTGAGCAGGCCTTTTCCAGGCTGTGGCCCTTCTGACGCAGAGAGCGCGGCACCCAGTCCATGGACCGGATCTCGTCCAGCATGGCGCCTCGAATCCGTATCTTGGCGTAAGTCTCGAACTGGATTCCCTGAGTGGGATCAAACTTCTCAATGGCATCGATGAGTCCGATGACGCCGGCGTTGAAGAGGTCGTCGGTCTGGACGTTGTTGGGCAGTCTTGAAACCAGCCTCAGGGCCATGAATTTGACCAAAGGGCAGTGCTGTAGGATAATCTCGTCTTTTTCGTGAGGCAAAAGCCTTCGGTCGGCCTTCTGGGCAAGATACGGATTCCTATTGAGCGAATGGTTCACCTGCAGCATCTTTTCTCTGTCTTTCTCCGACTTCTAGACTTTCAGAAGTCGCTTCCAAAAGAATTGAACAGTTCCATTGTTGGGATGCGGGGCGCTCTTCCTGATCTTCTCCGCTAGGGTGATGAAGGCCTTGGCAGCTGGAGCGTTCGGGAATGCTTCCACGAGAGGCCTCTGTTGAAGGACGGCTCGCGGAACATCCGGATCATGAGGTATGCTGCCCAAGT
>CAZEOY010000631.1:0-2614 GCA_964513835.1 uncultured Syntrophobacteraceae bacterium | reverse complement strand
GTCCCGCATGCCATAAAATACCCTGACGTAAGCATATCCTGAGGGGACGCACACCAGCCCGAGGGCAGCATAGCAGAGCAGGGCTGCGGGATGCTGGAAATGAACGGGAGGAATGGCGAAGATCGGCTCATGGCCGAAAATGGTGGTGAAGATGGCATATCCGACCACAGAAGCGATGATGGAAAGCACGATGCCCTCGGCCTCGAAATCCTCGCGATAAAGGACTTCGATGGATGTGAGGGCACCTCCGAGCGGCGCTCGAAAAATGGCTCCGAGCCCGGCAGCACAGCCGGCAAGGAGCATCAGCCGTCTCTCACGCACTCCAATGCCGCAGGTGCGGCCGATCCACGAGCCCAGACCGGCCCCGATCTGGGCGATGGGGCCCTCACGTCCGGCGCTGCCTCCCGTTGAAAGCGTGATGACCGAGGCAAGTCCTTTGACGAAAGGAACTCGGGTGCGGATGTTGCCCTGCCGGTTGTGAAAGGCGTCGATGAAGGCGTCCGTGCCATGCCCTTCAGCTTCGGGGGCCCAGCGGTACACGATGAGCCCTGACAGAAGGCCGCCCAAGGCAGGAAGCAGGCACAGCAGCCAGGGACGAAACACCGTGTCGGACGTACGCTCGACGAGGTGCTCGCCGGCCGGCTTCGTGCCGACATAGCCCGCAATCTCCTCCAGTGCAAAAAAAGTGGTCCATTCAAGCAGAAAGAAGACGAGGCAGGCCATAAGGCCGGCTGTCACTCCCACCGCCGTCCCATAGATGCTCCAGCGAAGCGTCTTGTTGCGTTCCAGCTTCGACCGAAGGGGTGCTGTCCACCGCGAACAGGCGGAGCCAATCCCCCCTTGGTTGTTCGGTGCGTCCCTCTCCAACCTGTATCACCCCTTTTCACGCCAGACCCTTGCCCCGACTGCGGCGAGCTTCTTCTCGATGGCTTCGTAGCCCCGATCCAGGTGATAGATGCGGCTGATTTCAGTCAAGCCTTTGGCTGCAAGGCCTGCGAGCACCAGGGAAGCCGAGGCTCGCAGGTCGGTGGCCATGACCGGGGCGCCTGAGAGCCCACTAACCCCTCGGACCACTGCACTGCGGCCGTCCAGCTCAATGTCTGCCCCGAGCCGTTTCAGCTCGAGGACATGCATGAAGCGATTCTCGAAAATCTGTTCGGAAATGATACTCACTCCATCACCCAGCGACATCAGCGCCATGAACTGGGCCTGCATGTCGGTGGGAAAACCCGGATAAGGCCATGTCTTGACATCCTGGCTTCGGATGGTCCCGTTCCGTGACGCGGTCAAACTGCTATCTCCGATCTCAATGTGGACGCCCGCAGCGGTCAGCTTCTCAATCAGAGCTTCCAGGTGCCCGGGCACGCACTGAGAGAGAGTCAGCCTGCCTCCGGTGATTCCTGCCGCGACCAGGTAGGTCCCGGCCTCGATGCGGTCGGGAATGACTCGGATGGTGCTCGCTTCGAGCTCCGGCACTCCCTCGATGGTGATCTCTGCTGTGCCCGCCCCCTCAATGCGAGCTCCCATCCGGATCAGGTACTCTGCCACGGCTAACACTTCCGGTTCTCGAGCGGCATTGCGAAGCACGGTAACGCCGTCGGCCAGCGTCGCAGCCATCATGAGGTTTTCCGTGCCGGTGACGGTCACCTGGTCAAAGGTGATCGCAGCGCCACGCAAATGGTGGGCAGTGGCAGACACATAGCCGTGCTCGAGGCTGATGTCGACACCCATCTGCTGCAGACCCTTCAGGTGCAGATTGATGGGACGGGCGCCGATGGCGCAGCCTCCCGGAAGGGAAACTCGCGCCTTTCTGTATCTTGCAACCAGCGGACCCAGAACCACGACAGACGCCCGCATCGTTTTGACCAGTTCGTACGGAGCTTCGAGGGTGTGTATGTCCCCCGTATCGATCGTCAGCGTATCGCTGTGCTCACAGACTGCCCCCATGTGACCGAGAAGGGTCTGCATGGTCCGGATATCCCGGAGTCGGGGCACGTTGTGATACACGTGCCTGCCGCCGGCCAGGAGGGAAGCGGCCATGAGAGGAAGTGCGGCGTTTTTCGCGCCGCTGATGGGGATTTCACCTTCGAGAGCAAAGCCGCCCTCGACCAGCAATCGATCCATAAATCACCTTTCAGTCATTTGGACATGCAATACGCGGACGACTCCTGAATAATCCTTGAAGAACCGGAATTGTGCAACCCCCGTTTTCTCGGAAAGCATCCGGCCCAGAAGATTCTCCTGTCCCTGTCCGATTTCCATCAGGAGGTGCCCGCCTCCCGGGAGGAGTGAAGGAGATCGGTCGAGAATGGAGACGATGAGATCGGTGCCATAGGGGCCGCCTCCCTGAAGAGCTCCCATCGGCTCGTAAGTGCCCACTTCGGGGGAAAGTCTGGGGAGTTCCAGATCGCCGATATAAGGTGGATTGGTAACGACCAGACCGAACGGCTGCGCCGTCGGCATGAATGCGTCGAGCAGGTCCATCGCCACAAATGCAATGCGACGGTCCAGGCCGTGGCGGCGTGCGTTGCGGTGGGCTACCTGCAGCGCATCGATGGAGCGGTCGGTGCCGACCACGGTGATTTGGGGCGCTTCGTGGGCGAGCGCCAGGGCG
>CAZEOY010000630.1:0-2619 GCA_964513835.1 uncultured Syntrophobacteraceae bacterium | reverse complement strand
GATGATGAGCCGTTGTTGAGCACTTTCGTCTGACACGAAGTGCGTCGAACACCAGATCGAATATGGAGGGTAACGTGGGAGCAGCGTTTTTTTTGGAGATCGGAAGCGAAGAAATCCCCGCGGGCTACGTCCTTCCCGCTTTAGAGGCCATGTCGGCCCAGATGGTGCGGTTCCTCGACGAGAACCGCATTCAGCACGGGGAGCCCGTGACCACGGCCACACCCCGGCGGCTGATCATGAATGTTCCTGATGTGGCGCTTCAACAGGAAGCCTGCTCTATCGAAATCATCGGTCCTCCCAAACAGGCGGCCTATGATGCCGAGGGCCGGCCCACCAAGGCTGCCGAGGGCTTTGCCCGGGGGCAGGGCATGCGGGTCGAAGACATCCGGATCAAGGAAACCCCCAAGGGTGAATACCTCTGCATCATGCGCGAAGAGGCGGGAGTATCGACCCGTGAGCTTCTCCGGAAGATGCTGCCCGATTTCATTGCCCACATCCCCTTTCCCAAGTCCATGCGATGGGGCAGCCTCCCGGTCACTTTCACCCGTCCCATCAACTACGTTGTGGCGCTCCTGGGCGGAGAAGCCCTGGATTTTCAATATGGGGATGTTCAATGCGGCAGCCGGTCGTTCGGTCACCGTTTCATGAGCCCCCAGTGGATCGACGTGCGGGATTATGCCGGACACCTGCAGGGTCTGAAGCAGCACTTCGTCATCGCGGACATCGCCGAGCGGAAGTCCATGATCCGGGAAGGGATTCAGAAAGCCGCCGCCGGTGTGGGGGGTAGCATTCTGGAGGATGAAGACCTGCTGGACGAGGTCACCCATCTGGTCGAGTTTCCACAGCCTCTGGTCGGTGAATTCGAGGAGAAGTTTCTGAAGCTTCCGCCGGAGCTGCTCATCACAGTCATCAAGAAGCACCAGCGCTATTTTGCCATCAAGGACGGCAACGGGTCCCTCATGCGCTACTTCGTGACCGTCGCCAACACGAGGCCGAGGGACTTCGGCCTGGTGGCCGAGGGCAACGCGCGGGTGGTGCGCGCCCGCCTGGAAGATGCACGGTTCTATTTTGAAGAGGATCAAAAGGTCCGGCTCGACGACCGGGCAGAGCAGCTCAAGGGTGTGGTCTTCCACTCGAAGCTCGGAACCAGTTGGGAGAAGGTCGAGCGGTTCACGGCTCTGGCCCGCTGGCTGGGTGAGCGGTCGGCGCCAGCATCGATGGATGCGCTCCTGCGGTCGGCCTACCTCTGCAAGGCGGACCTGGTCACCGGCATGGTGGGCGAGTTTCCGGAGCTTCAGGGAGTCATGGGGCGCGCCTATGCCCGGCTTCAGGGGGAGTCCGATGCGGTTTGCGAGGCCATCTTTGAGCACTATCTGCCCAATCGTGCGGGCGGGCCCATTCCCGAGAAAATTGAGGGGGCGCTCCTCAGCATGGCTGACAAGATGGATACCATCGTCGGGTGCTTCGGGGTGGGGCTGATCCCGACGGGGGCGGCGGACCCCTTCGCCTTGCGGCGCCAGACCCTCGGCATCATCCGGATCATTCTGGAAAAGCCGCTGCAAGTCTCACTCGCTGATTTCATCGATCAGGCGCTGCCTCTGCTGGCCTCCAAGATGACGGAGCCTCTGGATGTTGTGAAGCGAGGGGTCCTGGAATTTTTTCACGGCCGCCTGCACCATTACCTGGTGAGCCAGTATGGATACAGCGCGGATGTGGTGGACGCCTCCCTGGCCGTCGGCCTCGACGACCTGGTGGGGGCCGTCGCGCGGACCAGGGCACTGGCGGCCTTCAAGGCCCGCCCGGATTTCGAGAGCCTCGCCGTGGCGTTCAAGCGGGTGGTGAACATCATCAAGGAGCCCGAAAGGACACCGGTGAATGGGGACCTCTTTGCGGGAGCGGCCGAGCAGGCCCTCTTTATGAATCTCAGCGACACCGAGGGTGTTGTGAGTCAATGCCTCGCCAACGGGGACTACGACGGTGCCCTGGAAGCCATGGCCAGGCTCAAGGGCTTCATCGACTCGTTTTTCGACTCGGTACTGGTCATGGACAAAGATGATGCGGTCCGCCGCAACCGGCTGGCCCTGCTCACCCGCATCCAGGATCTGTTCACCAAGGTCGCCGACTTCAAGAAGATTCAAACCGGCTAGGAGTCTATCCGAGAACTGTCATTTCGAGCGACAGCGAGAAATCTCGTTCATCGCAACACCGCGAGTTAATGAGATTTCTCTCTCCGCTACGCTCCGTTCGAAAAGACAGGAACGTGATTGCCGGTTCTCAAGCCGGGGCTTGGGAACCGGCTGAAAGGGCTGCGGATTATGGTGGCTGCCAACCGATCCCGATGCCCACAAACACGGGCATCCATCTTCTATTACCGGTTTTTCACCACTTCCTGTTTCACCTCGAAGTTCCATTTCCAGATCTCGAACAGGACCGGGTAGACCAGCAGCTCCAGAAGGAATGATGTGAAGATGCCCCCGATCATGGGGGCTGCTATGCGCTTCATGACATCGGCCCCCGTGCCCATGGACCACATGATGGGGATGAGCCCAAGGAACGTGGTGGCCAGGGTCATGAACTTGGGCCGGATTCGCTTGGCGGCGCCTTCGAGGATGGCGGCAC
>CAZEOY010000629.1:0-2620 GCA_964513835.1 uncultured Syntrophobacteraceae bacterium | reverse complement strand
GGTAAAATCCACCCGCTCACTGATCCTCGGAACCAGGGCATAATCCCGGCCGCGCCGCTCAAAACAGGCCTCGACATGGCCCAGCGGCACCCTGCGAAGCTCGGTTGCCGAATAAACGCCTCGCCGCGCCGCGCCTGGTCCAGGGCCGCCTCGGAAACATCGGTGGCGAAGATCCGGGCGGGGATGACCCTTTGGCGGTCCCGCCCGGCCGCGTCCAGCACCATGGCGATGGAATAGGCCTCCTGGCCCCCGGCGCAGCCCGCCGACCAGATGCGCAGCTCGCTCCGTCCGGACCGGACCCTTTCCCGGTCCAGATCGGGGAGAATAAGATGCTCCAGCAGGGCAAAGACCAGCGGGTCCCGGAAAAACTCGCTGTGGCCGACCCGCAGGGAGTCGGCCAGGACCTCGATTTCTCCGGGCCTCTCATCCAGGCGGGCCAGGTATTCGCCCGGTGTGGCCGCACCCGTGGCGGCCATGCGCCGCGCAACGCTCCTTTCCACAAACGAGGCCTCAAAGACGGAAAGGTCGCCGCCGCCTGTCTCCCGTACCCGGGAAATGATTGCGGCCGTGATCATGTGTCAAGACCTCCGTTTCATTCACTTCCCAGCCGGACCAAGGGATGGCCCCCGGCATCAAGTATCCAGCGTCTCCCGCACCTTGGCGGCCATGTGCCTCAATACTCCAACGCTTCGCCACCCGGGTTGCCGGGTCGTCGGGTCCGCGATGAAAAAAGGCTTTGGCGCAAAGTGAACCATCGCCTCCAGTATAGCCTGGTGGCCTGGCGACCTCCTACAACCAGAATCAGGCCCGTTCAGGTCTCCTTGACCTTGGGTCTCTGAATGTGCGGTATCACAACCCTGAAAACCGTGCCCCTCCCAGTATCGGCGAAGGTTTCAATGTGTCCTCCATGGGAATCGACAATCCTCTTAGTGATGGCAAGGCCCAGTCCGACACCGTCCTTCTTGGTGGTGAAGAAAGGCAGAAATACGTCCACTCGCTTATCGTGAGGGATTCCACAACCACAATCCACCACGTCAATATGAAGGTTCCTGCTCTTCATACAAGCCTTGACCACGACGCTCTTTCCCTGAGGGGAAGCCTCGATGGCGTTGGTCACGAGGTTTACCAGGACCTGCTTCATCCTCATAACATCCAGAAAGACCGGCTTCAGGCCGCGCGACAGCTCACACCGAAGCTCCACGCCCCGTTTGGATGCAATCTCCTGAAGCAGCGCCAGCACCTCCTTCACCAGTTCCGCCATATCCCCCTCGACGCGGTTCAACTCCAAGGGCTTTGAATAATCGAGCATCTCCCTGACCATGCTCTCGAGGCGGCGAGTCTCCGCGATCACGATCACGATCTTGTCGCGGTGAGGAAAGTCGGCATCGAGGTGCTTCAAAACCAGGCTGCTGAATCCCCCGATGGAGATCAGCGGTGTCTTCATGTCGTGGGCAACCATGGCCATGGACCTGCCGATGCCGGCGAGACTCTCGGCTTCCCTGGCACGCTTCTGATCTTCTCTTTGATGAACGACCACCCTGCCCAGGATAACAGACGCCAAAAAGTAGACAACGATTCGCAGCACCCTGTTGAGATCCGAAGCGGAGAGACCTTCCCAATGGAGCATGAGATAGGGAAGCAGCAGCAAAGCGACCCCAAAAGACGCAGCCAGGCCTCCCGCCATTCCCATCCAGAGACAGGCAAGCACGATGGGAATGAAGAATAGCTCGAGGAAGACGACATCCAGGTGATAGAAGAACCTGTCTTCACGGTCCATTCGAGTGATGTAGAGGAAAAGGGCAATGAGCATCGCCAAGGCGATAATGAACAATGTCCGAGATCTCGTGCTTCTCATTGCTGCAATCCTGGAGTGCTTGTGCCGGCATGAGCCTCAATGCACCAGCGCTTCGCCCACCCTGCAAGGTCAACTACGCGCGGCGCAGGGTGTCCGGTACGGTGCCGTCCGCGCCGACCAGCCGCACCTCCATGGGCATGTCGCCGAAGGCATGGGTGGAGGAGCTGAGGCAGGGATCGTAAGCACGAATCACCGATTCGACCCGGTTCAGCATCATGTGGCAGAGGTCTTCCAGCAAGCTTCCAGCAAGGGGAGGTCCCCGGGCGCAGCCAGCCCCTTGCTGATACGCGTCAGGAGACCGTACATCTGCGCCGTGCCCACCCGGCAGGGGACGCACTTGCCCCACGATTCGGACATGCTGAATTCCATGAAGTACCGGGCGACATCCACCATGCAGGCCTTATCGGCCATGACAATCATGCCGCCGGAGCCCATGATCTCGCTCGCATCCTCCGGAGAGACGTGTCGGCAGTAATGATCGTCAACTTTGATCAGCGGCCCCAAGCTGCACAGGCCAAGACAACCGACTCCCTTCACCTGGCAGGCGCCATTCAGCCCGCGCGCCTCGACCTCCGCCTGCAGAGCGGCCTTGACCCGGCCGCTGTCGGTGGACAGACAACCGGCAGCCATGCACACGCGGATGTTGTGCTTGAACGCAGCCTGCTTTTCCCGTTCTTCCGCAGCCCATTGGAGAAGCTTTTCCGGCATCATTGCACCATCCACTTGCGCAGTCGTTGAACAGCGCTGTCGGCATCCTGCCTGTCT
>CAZEOY010000628.1:0-2621 GCA_964513835.1 uncultured Syntrophobacteraceae bacterium | reverse complement strand
AATGGCGCGCTCCGCAAGAGCGGGACTGCTCGGTAAAATGTGTCCGGTAGTGAAATTCTCCTCAAGGCCACGATCATGAACGAGGTCCGCTCCATACTGACCCCTGATCAGAACGAGCGTATCCAGGAGTTCGCCGGAAGACGGATGGGGCGTTTTCAGGGAGCGGCGGATTCCAGATTGGCCGCCATGGACCGCTGGATCGCCGAGCACAGTGAATAGACAGCCTGCGCGGGGGGCCGCCCCCGGTCTCCCGCGCTTTCGCTTATCACAGCCCCCCTGACCATGCGAAATCGGACCCCTGCATGCTGGAACCTTTGAAAGATGGGCCACAGGACGCCGAGATCATCGGGCGGGTGCGAAACGGGGAGAACGATGCCTTTGAATCATTGGTACACCGCTATACGCCGATGGTATTCGGCATCGTATCTCGACACGCCCCTCGGGACAGTGCTGCAGAGCTGGTGCAGGATGCTTTCGTGGAGGCCTTCCAATCGCTCGGATCCTACTCTCACAAGGCCCCCTTCAGCCACTGGCTCTCGCGCATCGCCCTTCGCTGCTGCTACAGCTACTGGCGATCGCACCGACGCAGCACTGAGGTTCCCATGAGCGGTCTCTCCAAGGAATCTGAAGATTGGATGAACCATCTGCTGGCTGCCCGATCGCGGGAAATCTTCGAGGCCGAAGCAGCAAGATCCGAAGCGGCTGAAGTCCTGGCCCACGCGCTGGGCAAGCTTTCGCCAAAAGACCGAATGGTCCTGACCCTGGTGCACCTGGAGGGGCACTCCATCCAGGAGGCCGCCGACCTGATGGGCTGGTCGGTCGTTTCCGTCAAGGTACGGGCCCACAGGTCCAGGGTGAAACTTCGAAAGATCATATCGAACCTTCTCGAGAGAAGAGGATGAGTATCATGAAGGATCGACTGGAGGACGTCCTCAGGGTCGAAGAAGCGCTGGTCCGGCATCACAGGGGTTTGACTCCTGAGGAGCCGCCCCCACTCCTTGCTCAACGGACCGTGACTCGCCTCCGCGAGGAGTGGATGCGGGCGGAGAGGAGCAAACTCAATGGAGCGCGCCTCAGCGGCCTCGTGTGGCGCTTTGCCATGGCGACCTGCCTCATCGCGGTCCTCATGGGTGTCTTCGGCATGAGATTCGATGTCCAAGCCCAGTATCAATTTGCCGAATTCATGATGGATGATGCATCCAGCCTTGAGTGGGTTCAGGATTTTGAAGTCCTTTGAGCTCATGCTCAATGGCAGCAGCATGGAATGTCCTTAACTTCAGGGAGTGGTACCCCAGTGAAAGACCTGAAATTATGGCTAGGGCTTTTTGCACTTTTTCTCTCCGGGGTCTGCGTGGGAGCCCTGGGTACCTGGATGATTGCAGAACAGAGACTGATGGACAGTTTCAGCCTTGAGCGACCGGCCTTTCATGAAGCTATCATGCGCAAGCTCACCCGGGGACTGGACCTCAATGAGTCTCAGCGGCGGGAAATCGGGAAGATCGTGTGCCGCACCCAGGAAGAGCTGAGAGGTCTCCGTGATCGTACCCGTCCTGAGAGGGACGAGATCATGAGACGGAGTCGTGAGGCCATGAAGGTCGAGCTTTCTCCGGATCAACAGGCAAAGCTGGAAAAGCTCCATAAGAAGCTCGAAGAACGGCGAAGACACAGGAAGCAGAGGCTCCGTGGCGAAGACGAATCCTGCAAATAAACCCTGTTCAGGGCCATTGCCTGCTGATTTCTGCGGCTCGCCTTCAGATGACATCTATTTTCAGAGGTTACGAGTAAATTCAGATGAACCGTTCGGTCAAACTGTCTTTATTCCTGTTCTTCCTGATCGGGTTAGTGGGGGCTGTCCTTTACGCTCTCTCCGTTAGCCAGAATAAATCCCCCTATTCCTTCCGCGCCGGTCAGATCAGAAGAGGGGACCTTCAGGTCACCATCAGCGCCACGGGTACCGTGCAACCCGAGGAACTGGTGGATGTTGGCGCCCAGGTAGCCGGTAAGATTGTCAGCTTTGGCAAAGACGATTCGGGCCGAGTGGTCGACTACGGTTCCAATGTCGAGAAAGGAACGGTTCTGGCCCAGATCGACGATTCCCTGTTTGCGGCGGATGTGGCCCAGGCTGAGGCTCAGCTTGCCCAGGCGAAGGCGGGTCTTGAACGCGCGGAAGCGGACCTCCTGCAGCTTCAGGCCCGACTCGAACAAGCGACACGTGACTGGAATCGTGCTCGCAAGCTCGGCCCGTCCGAAGCTCTCTCCCAGAGCGCCTACGATGCCGCCCTCTCCGCCTACGAAGTGGCCCGTGCCAACGTCGCCGTGGGAAAGGCGACCATCCTGCAGTCCAGAAGCTCCGTCGCCCAAGCTGCGGCAACCTTGACCAAAGCGAGACAGAATCTGGACTACTGCACCATCAGGTCTCCCGTGAAGGGCGTTATCATCGACCGGCGCGTCAACATCGGCCAGACCGTCGTGGCCAGCCTCAACGCACCGAGCCTCTTTCTCATCGCCAAGGACCTGCGAAAGCTGCAGGTCTGGATTGCCGTGAACGAAGCCGATATCGGGAGGATACGCCCGGACCAGAGAGTCGTTTTCACAGTGGATGCCTTCCCGGAGGAAGCGTT
>CAZEOY010000627.1:0-2627 GCA_964513835.1 uncultured Syntrophobacteraceae bacterium | reverse complement strand
GGCTCATGCTGGATTCCAGGTTGCTATGACACCAGGAGCTCAATGAGCGAATGAAGCAATGCTTTGCCGCGCTTTCTGACATTGTGTACGAACTCAAAGAATCCCAGATAGAGGGGGAGTCTCTCCTGAGAAACCCCTCGGTGGGGACGGAGCCAAGAGCGCAGGAGAGACCAGAATCCCTCGATAGAGTTCACGTGGATCTCGTGATGACCATCCCCATCTTCGTCTCTGGCGTACTCTCCGGCACCATGGCAGACGGTACTGTGGACATAGCCCCACTGGGTCATTCGCGCATAGATGTCGTACTCGTCCGTGAACACTCTGGCGCCCGGGGCGATCGTCTGGAGCACCAGGGGTTTGATGGTTGCTTGTTTGACGTTTTCGAGCATTCGAATGACAACCTGTCCGGATCGTTGAATCATGCCGAAGACCGGAGGCTTCTCCTTTTCGAGAGTGCCCCTGCCGCGGGCGGCCTTCAGGCGGTTTCGTCTTCCTTTGCGGCCTTTTTTTTAACGGCCTCGGGGAAACCCTTGTGTCCCGCGACGACATAGACCTCGTCGCATTCAACTTCACCACGGAGTTGGACCGGCGGCTTCTTGGCTTTTACCCCTGCTCGCAAAGCTTTGGTCATGCTTTGAGCATCATCCTTGTGGATGCCGAGCTCGGCTGCGATCTGCAGATTCGACAGGTTCAGCCCCATGAGGTAAAGGCACACGATCCAGGTTCGTAGAGGCTGATGATGGCCTTCAAAGATGGTTCCCGAGAGATCGTCGAAATAGGAACCGCAGCCCTTGCAGCGATATCTCTGCCGATCGGGCTGGGTCTGGTCATGTCCGTATCGAGTGACCTCGGTGCAGGAACATTTCGGACAGCGCACACCCTCGGGCCATCTGATGTTGCGGACGGTCTGAAAGCATTTCGCATCATCGATCAGGTTGTGGATCTTTACCAGTGGTCTATCAGGGCGGGACTCTTGCTTCATGGGCTCTCCTCTCAGGTTAGGGATGCCCATGATATCTATGCCAAAACGAACGAAAAGTCCCGCACTATTTCGTCAATCGATGGATTTTCTCAAGCAACCCGGAATCCATCATGAGCCTTTACGATTTCTCAGTGGCTTCCCTTGTGGCGTTCTCGGTGCTGGCCCAGTTGGTCTCGATACCAATCCTTTTTCTGGTCGGAAGGGAATGCAAGGCCTCATGAGCGCCTCGCACCCGGCATTGAGAGACTCAAGGAGCTATTCCCTTGGCTTGCTGGGACCATCGTCCCAAAGGCGTTCATGGGTGCTCGGGATCATGACCTGTAATTGGGAGAAGAGTTGATCCGAGTCCCGGGCTGGCACCTGCTGCCGGAGGAGGGTTCCGCAGCTTTCCCACGGAGCTCTCCCCCGGTCTTCCTGATTTGACTTATGTGGCCTCAGTGGCTCAGAGGGTTGCCGGAAACCGCTTTCATAAGCTCTCCTCCTTCAAATAGAGCGGGTTGCAGGTATCCTGGTCTTGTTTTGGCTGGTCAGCGGGCACTGGCCATGCTGCCGTTTGCAGGGGGGAGAAAACCGCTGTTCTCGTGGAGGCTTGCGCGCCATCCCGGACAGGTGCATCCCCGCACGCCGGAGTTTTTTCCATTGCTTGGCGGCCGGGGATCTGCTTTTTCGTCCGTCGAGATCATTGAGCAAACTCCTACTCGGCATTCTCGCCACAGTAGGAGTCATCAGCCGGGGATGGCGGTTCAGGTGGACTCCATCACCTCTTCAAGGACTTCATGCTTCCACAATGCAACTGCTCCACCTTGAATGCAATAGACACTCGCTGTGCAGCAGACAATTTGTGGATGCCGGAAACGGATCCAAATGATTATCGGAGGGAGGGGGCTTGTGCGGCAGATGAAACCTTCCTGTTGCGTTCTCGGGCACTTCTTGTTAGTATTTTCCCAAGCTCCACCCAACACCGTCAGAATTCGAAAGGTGATGAGGTCCACCGGATAACCGCCCACAAGTTTCAGGGCTGATGACTTCTACTTCCGCAAAGGGGGTAGAAGTCTTTTTTTTGGGGCTCCCCGTGGAGAGCAGGCTGAGTGCGTCCGGATTGCTGTTCTTATGTTCGAGAGGGAGGCAGGGTCATGAGCGATTACGATCGACTGAAGCAGAATCTACTCGCCGCCGTGGATCATCTGAAACCCCTCGTTCGTGCAGAAAGCGGGCAATCCCTGGCAGAGGTCGGCAACAAGCTCAGGGAGGAGGTTTTCAACCTGGTCATCCTCGGGCAGTTCAAGCGCGGGAAATCCACGTTCATCAACGCCCTGCTGGGAGAGGAGCTGCTCCCCACCGCCATCGTGCCTCTGACCTCCGTTGTGACCATCATTCACTACGGGCCAAGAGTCAGTGTGCACGTGCAATTCACAGACGGCCGGGAAGAGGAGGTGCCGCTGGAGAGCCTCCCCGACTACATCACCGAGCGGGGAAATCCCGAGAATCGAAAGGGAGTGCGGGAAGTCACCGTCTGCCACCCCTCGGCGTACCTACGGGATGGTGTCCGCATCATCGACACGCCGGGCGTGGGGTCCGTGTACCGTCACAACACCGACGTGGCCTATCGCTATCTCCCTTTCGTGGACGCGGGGATCTTCATCGT
>CAZEOY010000626.1:2186-2631 GCA_964513835.1 uncultured Syntrophobacteraceae bacterium | reverse complement strand
CAGAAGATGGATTTCTTCACGGGACAGGGATTCGACAGGTTGCACGGGCATGGCTATCCACCTACCTTTCCCATTTGTGCCGATATTCTTTGCCCAAATAAGCCCTCTGAACATCATCGTGCTCCATCAACTCGACTGCATCACCTGAGAGCACGATTCGACCCGATTCCAGGACATAGGCACGCTGTGCCATGGCCAGGGCCCCCATGGCATTCTGCTCTACAAGGAGCACGGTCGTTCCCTGGGCATGCAGCGTTTCAATGGTGCGGTAGATCTCCTCGACCATCAGCGGAGCCAGCCCCATGGAGGGCTCATCCAGAACGAGCAGACGGGGCCATGCCATCAGAGCCCGGGCGATGGAGAGCATCTGCTGCTCGCCGCCGCTCAGGGAGCCGGCTTTCTGCCCGAGGCGAGCCGCCAGCGGAGGGAAGAGACCGAAAATACT
>CAZEOY010000626.1:0-2176 GCA_964513835.1 uncultured Syntrophobacteraceae bacterium | reverse complement strand
TCGACGTGCTTTCGGCCGTAAATGTAACCACCGAGCTCGATGTTCTCCCGGACCGTCATGTTGGGAAAGAGCTGGCGGGCTTCAGGGACCTGTACCAGACCCATTCGGACGATGCGGTCAGGCTGGGCGCGGTGCAGCGGCTCCCCGCGGAAGAGGATTTCCCCCTCGGTCGGTCGATGAAGGCCGCTCAGAGCCCGAAGCAGGGTGCTCTTGCCTGCGCCGTTGGCCCCGATGAGGGCGACGATCTCCCCTTGTCCCACGTGAAGCGAGATACGCTTCAGCACCCGGATGGGGCCGTAATCAGCTGAAAGACTCTTAACCTGCAACACTGAGGGGCTCCTGAAGACGGGCCTCGGTATCCATTTCCTCACGCAGAGATGCAGAGACTCAGAGGCAAGAAGTCCATACAATGTGCCCTCTCCTGGTCATCTGCCATGAGGCTCAACTCCGGGGTTCGCTTCTCTTCGTTCCCAGATAGGCGGCAATCACCCGGGAATCCTGCTGGATCTCCCGAGGCGTTCCCGCCGCGATCCGCTGACCGTGCTGGAGCACCACAACACGGTCGGCCATTCGCATGAGCACATTCATATCGTGCTCGACCAGGATGATACCCAGTCCTTCCCGCCGCAGATGGGCGGCATGCGCTATGAAAAGTTCACTCTCGCGGGGGTTCAGCCCACCCACGGGTTCGTCCAGGAGCAGTACAAGGGGCTTGAGAGCCAGGGCGCGTGCAAGCTCCAGCAGCTTCTGCTCGATGAGACTCAACTGCTGCCCTGGCTTGTCGGCCTGCCGAGCCAGTCCGAATTGTTGGAGGAGTGAAAGCGCCTTCTCCCGGAGGCCGGCCTCCTCTCTCCGTTCTCCCGGTGCATGGAAATACGCTGCGACCATCCCCGTAGATCCATGGGTGTGGTATCCCAGCAGGACATTTTCCAGGACGGACATGCGGGGGAAGATCTGGGCCGCCTGAAACGTCCGACCCATGCCGAGTCTCGCCACCTCGTGCGCAGGAAGCCCGAGGAGGGGCCGCCCATTGAGCAGTGCCTGACCCTGTTCGGGCTGCAGCAGGCCCGAGATGACGTTGAGAAGCGTTGTCTTGCCGGCTCCGTTGGGTCCAATAAGCCCAAGGATTTCACCGCGCCTGAGGTCCAGGTCCACCCCGCTCAGGGCCTGCAGACCACCGAAGCTCAACGAGATGCCCTTCATATCCAGCACGGGCTCCTCGTGAGAAGGAGAGACGTCGGGGCCTGAGGTTTCCATCTCTTGAAAGGCCACTCTCTGTCTTGAAGGCAAGTCCATGAATCTCTTTTCTGAAACGGCTTTTTCAGCTTGCTGGCCCGATTCATCGGAGAGCAGTTCCTTCTTCACGGGAACCCATGAAAGCAGGACCGCAAGGAGTCCCTGGGGGCAGAATACCAGCACGCCCATGAGGATCAGGCCGTAAAGCAGCACGTGAAGGTCCTCGAACCGATGCAGGATCTCAGGAAGCCCCGTCAGAAGCACCGCTCCGGCCAGCCCTCCCCAGAGATTTCCCATGCCTCCAACGGCAACCATGGTCACTACCTGGACCGAATAGAAAATGTCGAATGTTTTTGGACTGATGAACGTCAGGTAGTGAGCATAGCAGAATCCTGCCAAACCGGCATACAGCGTGCTCAGAACGAAGACCAGCACCTTGGTTCGGAACGTGGCGATCCCAAGGGCCTGCGCCGTTATCTCCTTTTCATGGACCGCCGTGAAGGCGCGACCGATTCGGCCGTCCGTGAGGTTGAGTGTCATGGACAGCAGAATAAGGAACAGACTCCAGAGAAAGGCGTAAAAGGCCAGGTCAGTGCTCAGGGGCGAAGATCCGAAAGCAAGCTTGGGAATCCCGGGAAAGCCGGAGGGCCCTCCGGTCAAGCTCTCCATCTGTCCAAGGAGTATGGACACAATGATGTTGAAGCCGAGGGTGGCCATGACCAGATAATGCCCTTCCAGTCTGAGTGTGGGGAGGGCCAGCAGGAAACCGCTGAGACCTACACCTGTCAGGCTGAATGCAAGGGCGATCGGAAGAGGCCATTGCCAGGTGGTGCTGGCGATGGCCGAGAGATAGGCGCCCAGCCCATAGAAAGCGGCATGGCCGAGGGAAACCTGACCGGTGGCGGCGATGAGGAGATTCAACCCCAGGACCACCATGGCA
>CAZEOY010000625.1:0-2634 GCA_964513835.1 uncultured Syntrophobacteraceae bacterium | reverse complement strand
GCGACTACCTCAATCAGACGGCTCCGGCCCGGGATCAGCTGGACGAGGAGGGCGTTTACCAATTGCTGAATGTTCTGAGCTCTCTCGTCGGTGCCGGGGACGATGCGGTTGAACCCGGGGCTTTGGAGCGTGAAGCGCCCGCAGAGCTCTGGAAACGGATCCACAGTCATGCGCAGTCCCAATGGGAGCAGAAGGGGCTCATGGTGCCGCTCAAGCCTTTCGAGAAGGCGTCACTCGTTCTCCTGGAGGCTCTCCCGCTGAATAAAGCCGGTCATGCCAGCTTTGTGCGTTACCTCATCGAGAGGGATGACGCCTACAGGCGCATCCTGGCATCGTGTTACGCCCCTCGGGACGAGCAGGTCCGGCGCCTCAGGGAGGAAGTGGAGCGCTACAACCGGTTGCCCGAGCATTCGGGACTGAGAGTGGCCTACGAAGATGCGGAATGGCAATGGCTCATGTTTGCGATCCTCCTGCGTCCGGACGTGGTGGCCGCCATTGCCGATCGAGAGCGTCACAAGGACATTTACTGGGTCTTGTCCGGCTTGGGCTCCAAGGCTTATCTGCCCCGAACCCTCCACGAAGTACAGAATATTTTCGGTTATGTCACTCCCGAGGCGTTTGAACAAGTCGTTCGGATCCTGGAGCTGGATCCGGTGGACGTCATACGCGTCATCGCCGGCTTCAAGCAGTACAGTGCAGATCCGGGTGGAGACATCCTCATCTATGTGTGCAAGGGAACAGCCTGCTTTCTGCGTGGGCAGCCTGACCTGTCCCGGCGGCTCGCGGCTGAAATCCATGCCGATGAGGGTGAGGTGGGACGGGATGGGATTCAGTTCATCGAAATGGACTGCTTCGGAGTCTGCCACCTGGCGCCCGTTGTGAAAGCCCGCGACACCTTTCTGGGACAGCGCGTCCCCGACGATATTCCCATCCTGCTGGAGCAGCTTCTGAAAGGTCCGTCGTATGAAAACAGGGCCATGTTTCTGGACCGAATCCGGCGGATGCTGGCGCCGGGCTGGGAGAGCGAGCGGCTCGAAGAACTGCGGGTTGTCGAGGTCATCGAAGACACCGGGCAGGAGCTGATGCGCGCAGACGAGGGATTCCCGGACGGATCCCAAGAGGCAGTCCCTTCCATGGCGAATCTTCTGATCGATGCCCGAGGGGAGGTTTTCGCATGCAGTAACGGCGCCCAGCACTCCCTCGGCCGCCTTCTGACTGACGCTCTGCCTTACAGCTGTCCGTCTCCTCGGGGTGGACGCGATTGGGGTGGAGTCATCCTGGATGAGGTGGGGCAGGTGAGTGCCGTCATGGGGTGCCATCTTTCCCTGCTGCGGGATGATCTGTCGACGACGGTCAAACCTCGGGCCCGGGTCGAGAGCGGAGAGGTCTGGCTGGAGCGCGAAGAGGGATCCGTGAGGCTTGGAAGCTTCACCGCCAATGCCATCCTTGTCAAAGCCGAGCACGGAGGAATGCGGCTGGTTCGCCTGGATGGGCCGCCGAACCAGGCCCTGCCCGAAAAGGAGCAGGGGATCGCCGCGGGGACGCTCGGCGTCGAAGGGTCTGAACGGCCCGAATTCGTGCGACTTCAGGATCGGCTGGTGCTCGGCTTCGCCGGGGATGTCGATCCGGATGAGATCATGTCTTACATGGCTCAGGGAGGCTACGAAGCCGTCTTTCGCGTGTTGGGGCAGCGGGGGGAGCCCGGATGGGAGCCTCGCGACATCATTGCGGAGCTCAGCCGGGCGCGGCTGCGCGGCCGGGGCGGGGCAGGGTTTCCGGCCGACCGCAAATGGGATGGCGTACGGCTTGCCCGGTGCCTCGTGCGGGAACAGGACGAAAATCAGGACGCCATCAAACTCGTGGTCGCCAACGGTGATGAGGGGGATCCCGGCGCCTTCATGGATCGCACCCTGATCCAGGAGAGGCCGCACCAGGTCATCGAGGGGATGATCCTGTCGGCCATAGCCGTGGGGGCTCGTTACGGAGTCATTTACGTCCGCAAGGAATATGAGGACGCTGTGCGCCGTTTGGAGCATGCCCTTTTCCAGGCCCGGCGCAAAGGGTTTCTGGGGAGGGACATCTTCGGAGTGTCCGGGCTCCATTTCGACCTGGATATCCGCCTCGGCGCCGGAGCCTTCGTGGCCGGCGAAAAGCGGGCCATCATGCGCGCCATCGAAGGCGATCCCGCGGAGCCGACCCTCAATGCCATTTCCAACACCCTGCGGGGGCTTTGGGGCAAGCCCACCCTCCTCAACAATGTCGAGACCTTTGCCAATGTTCCGCTCATCCTTCAAAAGGGCGGCGATTGGTACGCGAGCCAGGGGACCGAGCGAAGCGGCGGCAGCAAGATCTTCTCTGTGGCCGGCATTGTCAATCAGACAGGCCTGGTGGAAGTCCGTTTCGGTCGGACTCTGCGTGACATCATCTCCATCTGCGGAGGCATCCAGCAGGGAAAAATCCTGGCCGGGGTGCAGATCGGCGGGCCATCCGGGGCCATTCTCTCCCTGACGGGCGTGCGAGCCTACCTGCTGCATACACCGCTGGATTTCGACACCTTCGACCGGGTCGGAGCGCTGCTGGGTTCCGGGGGAGTGGTGTTTTCTTTAAAAAAAACCGGAATATTGAGCGAGCTGC
>CAZEOY010000624.1:0-2637 GCA_964513835.1 uncultured Syntrophobacteraceae bacterium | reverse complement strand
AGCTGGCTTGCCGGGCAGTCGTAAGGGTTTGTTGAAAAGCCCCCCGGTCCTCTCGAAACGTACAGCCGCATCACGGCATTCTTGGCCCCTGCAGCCTGGATGGTGGCCCGAACGATCCGGGTGATGGCGGCGCGATCGAAGGGAAGATCCAGGAAGATCCCCTTTGCAGAGGTCTCCAGGCGGTCCAGGTGGCGCTCCAGGTTGTAGATCCTGCCCTCGACACACCTGAACGCCTCGAACACTCCATCGCCCCGGTGGACGAGATGGTCGTCGATGGGCACCATCATGAGGGCGGGATCCACCACAATGCCCCCATACCAGCTGGAATACATGGCCAGATAGTTGTCATGATAGGCGGTCTTGAGGGCGATGAGGCGATCCACCACTTCGTCAAAGCTGAATTTGCGTATCATGGGCTTCATTTCCTCCACCCGACAATGGCCTGCCCCCTTCTGCTTGCCCGCGGGCTCGGGGGGACCTATTATGAAGAGTGACTGCTGCTCTGGCCTGATCTGCAGGCGGGGTCACAATAATGAAGCCTTCCCGGTTCGGCAAGGGAAAAGGAAAGGAGCACAACCTGCAGGGGGAAGACATTTCGCGACCACGGCTGGAAACCATTGTGTTTGACTTCGATGGGACCCTTGCCGAGCTGAAGCTGGATTTCGCGCACATGAAGAATGAGCTGGCACTGATCGCCTCCGAATACCTCAATGGAGATCTCGTGTCGCATTTGCCCGTTCTGGAGTGGCTCGATTTCCTCCAACAAGAAATCCAAATCCACGACGCGCCCGCTTCCCGCGAATTCCGATCCAGGGCGAAGCGGATGATTGTAGAAATGGAACTCGAGGCTTCCCGCGAAGGCATGCTCTTCCCAGTCACGCGGGTGTTGCTCAAGAAGCTCCATGTGCAGGGCGTTCACACGGCCATTATCACCAGGAATTGCGCCGCGGCTGTGCAGGCTGTTTTTCCCGACTTGGAAAATTTTTGTGGCTGTTTTCTGGCAAGGGACCACGTGGCCAACGTGAAGCCGGACCCGGAGCACCTGCAAATGGCCCTGGCCCACTTCGGTGCTGCTCCAGGGAATTCCCTGATGGTGGGCGATCACCCCCTGGATGTTCAGACAGGCAAGCGCGCAGGGACTCTGACGGCAGGGGTGGCGAGCGGGAGCGGCTCGTGGGATGACCTCGCCCGGAGTGGTGCGGACTGGCTTGCCTCCGACTGCGAGGAGCTTCTTCAGTTGTTGGAGTCGAGCGGCCTTGTCTGAAACTGGGATTTGAACCAGTCTTCCTTGAAATGATGGGGGCTGCCTCCATGCAGGTTCAAACGTATTCGGATTCCATCCGCGCTCCGCGGATTCTTCTGCATTTCTCCGGGTGGCCCGACGCCGGTGAGATGATCGAGCTCACCCTGGCGGAGCTCAAGAACATGGTTCCCTTTGAACTGGTGGCTGAATGGAATCTTGAAGGTTACTGGCAGACTGAATCCCTCAGGCCGGTGGTCCACGTGCATCACGGTCAGATCAAGCGGTTGGAGTGGCCCTCGTTTCGATTCTTCGTGGGCAGGTATGGGGGACATGAACCCTTCTTCGTTGGAACGGGGGCGGAGCCGTGCAGGAACTGGACGGGCTTTACCAAGGAACTGCTGGGACTTCTCGGGCAATGGGGGTGCCGGGAGATTGTCCTGCTCGGCAGCCTGTATGACCAGATCTTTCACGATGAAGTGGTCATATCCGCCGTTGTCCAGGATGCGAAGGGGTACAATCAGGTCCGGGAGCTGGGATGCCGCCCGGCGGACTACATCGGCCCCGGATCCATCCACTCGGCCGTTCTCGAAGCGACACAGGGCACGGAAATGAGGTGTGTGAGCATCTGGACGCATCTCCCCTTCTATCTGCAGGGGCCTCATGAGCTCACTTCAGCCCGCTGCCTCGAGATCATCGGCGCTCTTCTGGGGTTCACCCTGGATCCGGTTCACCTGCGCCAGAGATGGGACGAGCGCGAGGGCGACATCGAAGAGCTCATTCAGAACAACCACGAACTGCGACAGGCCATCGAAGTCCTCAAAAACGACCGTCACCGGCGCAACGCCGGCTCTCCGAACAACGTGCTGCGGATGGATGACTTCATGAAGAAGCGGCATGATCCGCGCCTGGACGAGACATGATTCTCTCCTGGTCCACGGAAGCATTGATCCTGCGGCCATCACAGGATCCAAAGACCGTCTCCCAAGGCTTTTGCCCCCCGAAGATCACCTCATGACTCTTTCCAGCGTCCTTTCAGCTGCGTCTCTCCGATTTCAGGTGACGTCTGGCCATGACTTATGAATATAATTTTACCTGGCGGCTCCCCGCCAGAGCTCTCGAGACGGCTTGGCGCTGACGCACCGAAGAGCCGGCGCACAAAATTCGGATCGCAGAACGGGGCGCGACATTGAGACGGACATTTCCGCTGAACAGCCTGCAGCTCAAACTGATGCTGCTCTTTTTCGTGCTTGAGCTGGTACCGCTGTTCGGAGTTGGCATGCTTTCCATACGGACGGCTGAAAAGCTCATCTTGAACATGGTCACGAACCAGATCGAGCATATCGCCGCAGACAAAGCCGCCATGCTTGAAAGGTGGATTAACGAGCGAAAGGCCG
>CAZEOY010000623.1:0-2643 GCA_964513835.1 uncultured Syntrophobacteraceae bacterium | reverse complement strand
TCAGCTCATCATGGACAGCCACCGGTACTGGGTGCTGGAGATGCACGTGGACGGCTTCCGATTCGACCTGGCCAGCGCTCTGGCTCGGGAGCTCTATGAAGTGAACAAGTTGGGGGCCTTTTTCGACATCATCCATCAGGATCCCGTCATTTCGCAGGTGAAGCTCATCGCCGAGCCCTGGGATCTGGGCGAGGGGGGCTACCAGGTAGGGAACTTTCCGGTGCTCTGGACCGAGTGGAACGGGAAATACCGCGACGCCGTCCGGGAATTCTGGAACTACCCCTCGCCACAGCACCGGAGTGAAATGGCCACGCGGCTCACCGGAAGCAGCGATCTCTACGAGCACAGCAGCCGCAAGCCTCACGCCAGCATCAATTTTGTGACCTGTCACGACGGCTTCACCCTGCACGATCTCGTCTCCTACAATGAAAAGCACAACGAAGCCAACGGGGAGGACAACCGCGATGGCGAATCCCACAATCGCAGCTACAACTTCGGCGCCGAAGGGCCAACCGAAGACCCGGTCATCCGTAGGCGTCGCAACAAGCAGAAGCGCAATTTCATGGCCTCCCTCATGTTTTCCCTCGGTGTGCCCATGATTTCGGGGGGTGACGAACTGAGCCGAAGCCAGAAAGGCAACAACAACGTTTACTGCCAGAACAACGCCATCAGCTGGACCGGCTGGGAGCTCAGCCGGGAAGACCGCCGCTTCCTGAACTTCGTCCGGAGAGTCATCCGGATTCGCCAGGAGCAGCCGGTGTTTCATCGCCACAACTTCTTCCGGGGCCGCCCCATCCATGGGTCCACTCTCAAGGACATCGCCTGGTTCCGGCCGGACGGCGTCGAGATGTCGTCCGACGACTGGCACAGCTCGGACTTCATGTCCTTCGGTCTCGTTCTGGGGGGAGACGCCATCGATGAAGTGGACGCCAAAGGAAACCCCATTGTGGGGGATACGCTGCTCATGCTGCTGAACTATGACCTCGAAAAAGAGAGTCCTTTTGAGCTCCCCGCCTACAAGGCGGAGCATCGCTGGGAGCTGCTGGTGGACACCCGGTTCGACGTCGCGCCACCGGAGCAGGATCATTTCTGGACCCTGGGCGCCGATTATCACCTGGAGCCCCATAGCCTCGCTTTGTTCCGTTTGCAGGCGCTGGAGGAGGAAGATTAAAGGATGGAACGTTTGAAAGTCGTTTACATGACCCGGGAATATCCGCCTCATATCTACGGGGGCGCCGGGGTACACATCGAGCATCTCGCCCGGCATATGGCTCGCCTGGCCGAAGTCCAGGTCAAATGCTTCGGGGATCAGCAGCTTGCCCGCCCCCACCTCGCCGTTCAGGGATATCCCTTCGAGGCGGGTTTTTTCGATGCCAATCCCCGCAAGGTGAAACAGGCCCTCATGGTGCTGCTCACGGGCATGCGGTTCAACGAGCTCCCCGTCGAGGCGGACGTGGTCCACACCCACACCTGGTATGCCGCGTGGGGTGGGATTCTGGCCAGGCTCTGCTATGGCACCCCGCTGGCCGTCACCGTTCACTCCCTGGAGCCCCTGCGGCCGTGGAAGCGGGAGCAGCTGGGCAGAGGCTATGATCTTTCGAGCTGGGTCGAAAAGACGGCGCTGGAGATGGCCGACCGGGTCATCGCCGTCTCAGGGAGCGATCGTGGCGAGATTCTCTCGCGGTTTCAGGTGGATGCCGACCGGGTCCGGGTGATCCCCAACGGGATCGAGCCCGATGTCTATCAGCCCGTTTCCACGGTGGAGTGTTTGCAGCAGTATGGGGTTGACCCCGAAATTCCCTACGTGCTGTTCCTGGGGCGGGTGAGCCGCCAGAAGGGCATCCACCACTTCTTGAACGCCTGCCGACACATCGATTCCGGGGTTCAGATCGTCCTTTGCGCCGGCAGCCCCGACACTCCGTGCGTGGCCGAGGAAATCGCGGCGCAGTGGGCCGATCTTCACGGGAGTCGCTCCGGTCTTGTGTGGATTCGAGAGATGATCCCGCGGCAGAGCGCCATCGAGCTCTATTCCCACGCCGCCGTCTTCTGCTGCCCTTCGGTGTATGAGCCCTTCGGCATCATCAACCTCGAGGCCATGGCCTGCGAGACGCCCGTGGTGGCCAGCGCCGTCGGCGGCATCAAGGATGTCGTCGTCGACGGAGAGACGGGGCTCCTGGTCTCCTTCGACCGGCAATCGCCGGACAACCCGGAGCCGAAGGACCCCGAACGGTTCACCCATGAGTTGGCGCAATCCATCAATCGCCTGCTGCGCGACAGGGAGCTCGGGGCTGCCATGGGGCGCAAGGGCCGCCAGCGGGTGGCCCGGCATTTCGGATGGGATCGGGTGGCCGAGCGTGTCCTGGAGGTCTACCGGGAAATGGTGGCCGAAAAGCCGAAGGAGGTAGAGATGGAAGGCGTCTGCATGCCCGTGTGAGCCCGTGCCTGGCCTTTCATTCCTGCAGTGGCGTTCCCGTGGTCATGAGCGAAGCCCATCGGATTTTGATTGGTTGCATTTCGATATGCCGCCCGAAACCGCAACCGCGCCCAGTCGAGTTTTGAACACCGATTCAGCCTCCGTGCTTCCTACGGGTGCGACGGGCCACGCGCAACTTGCCCGTATCAAAAACTATCACAACCCGCTAG
>CAZEOY010000622.1:0-2644 GCA_964513835.1 uncultured Syntrophobacteraceae bacterium | reverse complement strand
GGCGGCACTATACGTTCGGGAATGTTCGGCTTCGCCCCTTCAGCCAGATCTGGAGCGATCTTTCCAACGAGCTCATGATGAGGCTCAAGGACAAGAAGGCATACGTCAAGGGCCGCTGTTCCCGGTGCCGCTGGCTGGATGTGTGCGGGGGTAATTTCCGTGTTCGCGCAGAGGCGGCGACAGGGGATCTGTGGGCACCGGATCCTGCGTGCTATCTTACGGATCGGGAAATCGGCCTGACACCGTGATACGACCCCATGCGATCACAGTTCTCGTCGGCAATCGTCAAGCGTGAGCCGCGGAACCCGAACGCCTCAGGATAAGTTGCCGAGGCTATCTCTACGCATGTGCCCAATCCAGAGATTGACTCCTTGAGACAGTTGGCACCGCATCCTCGGAATGTGATCGACTTCGTGAACGTGACTGAAGCATTGACTGTATCGCCGCAGCGAACCGATGCCCTGCCCTCCCTGATCACGAAGAGGAACGCTGCTGCGGCATCCGGAACGTAACAAAAACACCTGCTTGAAAGGGAGGAGAATACTTTCCATGCACTTTCCCCATTACCGCCCCAGGCGTTTTCGACGAAACGAGAATCTGCGGAGGATGATTCGAGAAACATCGCTCAGCGTGGACCAGCTCATCTATCCCCTGTTCGTGGTTCCGGGAAATGCCATAAGGAACCCCGTTTCATCGATGCCTGGAGTGTTTCAGCACTCGACGGATACTCTCCTCCAAGAGATCGAATCCGTGTTGGAGCTGAAGATTCCGGGGATTCTGCTTTTCGGAATACCGAGCCGCAAGGACCCGGTGGGCAGTGAAGCCTACTCGGAGAAGGGAATCGTCCAGGAGGCTGTGCGAGCCATCAAGGCAAGATTTCCCGAACTGGTTGTCATCACAGATGTCTGTCTTTGTGAATACACCAGCCACGGCCACTGTGGAGTCCTCCGGGGACAAGAGGTGGAGAACGATCCGACCCTGGAGCTCCTGGCCAAAAGCGCCCTCTCCCATGCCGAGGCCGGCGCCGATGTGGTCGCGCCATCTGACATGATGGATGGCAGGGTGGGGGTGATCCGTGACGCCCTGGACCATTCCGGCTTTGATCAAGTGGGCATTCTGGCCTATTCCGCCAAATATTGCTCGGCCTTCTACGGGCCTTTTCGCGATGCCGCCGAATCGGCGCCTCAGTTTGGAGATCGAAGGGCCTATCAGATGGACATGGCCAATTCGGACGAGGCCATCCGCGAAGTGGGTCTGGATCTGGAAGAAGGGGCGGACATCGTCATGGTCAAGCCGGCCCTGGCCTATCTGGACATCATCAGAAGAATCAAGGAAGAGTTCGAGTGGCCTGTGGCAGCCTACAACGTGAGCGGTGAATACTCCATGATCAAAGCCGCCGCCGCCAATGGCTGGCTCGACGAAACACGGGTCATGATGGAGACGCTGACGGCCATCCGCCGGGCGGGGGCCGACCTGATTCTCACCTATTTTGCCAAGGACGCCGCGCGAGTGCTTCTGGACCGGCAGTGACGCCAATGGATACAGGTCTTGATCCCTTGATCGGCAGGAACGCATTTGAAGGACCATGATGGAAAGACACCGGAGGGGAACACAGCCGCACGCTGAGGAATCGTCGAAAGGGGAGGGACATCCCGGATCGCATCCGGGGCATGTCCACGGCGCCTCCATACCGGAGCTGAGATTGGTGGCATGGGACGTGACGCGTACCTGCAACCTCGCCTGTGTCCACTGCAGAGCCGCAGCTCTGGATCGCCCATATGACAACGAGCTCTCCACGGACGAGTGCAAGGCCTTTCTGGACGAGGTGGCTTCCTTCGCCAAGCCGATCATCATCCTGACCGGTGGGGAGCCGCTCCTCCGCCCCGATATATTTGAGATTGCAGCCTACGGGCACCGGAAGGGGCTGCGAATGACCATGGCTGTGAATGGAACCCTCCTGACCCGGGAGCGAACGCGCCAGATGATCGAAGCCGGGATCCAGCGTATCAGCGTCAGCCTGGATGGAGCCTCGGCAGCCACGCACGATGCGTTTCGGCAGGTTGAGGGGGCATTCGAGGGAGCCCTTCATGGAATAGCCAATGCGCGCGCCGAAGGCCTGGATTTCCAGGTCAACACGACCATCACACAGGCAAACATCGAGGAGCTTCCCGCCATACAGGAATTGGTGGTTTCCCTCGGCGCGGTGGCTCACCACATATTTTTGCTTGTGCCCATGGGACGGGGCAAAGAGATCGAAGAGCAAGCCATCAGCGCTGAAGACTATGAAAAGACGCTTCACTGGTTCTATGAGCAACGACAGCGCGTCCCCCTGCAGCTCAAGGCAACCTGCGCCCCCCACTACTATCGCATTCTCCGGGAGCGATCCAAATCCGAGGGGCTGGACGTGACGTTTCAGACTCACGGACTGGATGCGGTGACACGAGGGTGCCTGGGAGGCGTCGGTTTCGCCTTCGTTTCCCATGTGGGTCAGGTGCAGCCTTGTGGATATTTGGAGCTGGACTCCGGAAACATTCGCGAGAA
The DNA here is from genome assembly GCA_964513835.1 of uncultured Syntrophobacteraceae bacterium. GTDB lineage: Bacteria > Desulfobacterota > Syntrophobacteria > Syntrophobacterales > Syntrophobacteraceae > JALOOX01. The sequence continues at coordinate 103 of CAZEOY010000622.1, read as the reverse complement.
GCCCTTCAGGGAGATTTGGGAAAAGTCCCCGATCTTTCTCAACCTTCGAGACTTCAAGAAGTATGAAGGCAAGTGCGGACGATGCAAGTATGTGCGTGTTTGC
>CAZEOY010000621.1:0-2647 GCA_964513835.1 uncultured Syntrophobacteraceae bacterium | reverse complement strand
CGCCGATGACCTTCCGTGCCAGCTCCAGCGGAAACTTGTCGTGACCGGCCGGAACGGGGGTGTGAGTAGTAAAAACGCAACGGTTGCGGACCACATCCCGGTCCTGCGCAATGATCGATTCCCTTCCGGCTTGTTTGGCCGCCTCGTCCAGCAGCGCCAGGGTCAGCAGAGCCGCATGGCCCTCGTTGAGATGGAAGGTGTCGATCTCATGATAACCCAGCGCGCGGAGCATGCGTATACCGCCGATCCCGAGGATCACCTCCTGGGAGATGCGGTAATGATCATTTCCACCGTAGAGCGATTGGGTCAACCCGCGGTCCCACTCCGAGTTTTCGGGAAGGTCCGCGTCCAGAAAATAGATGGGGACCGTATAACCGCCCACGCCCACGACATCGTAGCGCCAGGCCCGAAGGTGAACGGGCCGCCCTTCCACGGTGACCTGGGCGCGAGGGGACTCCTCTTGAAGCAGCTCATCAAAAGCCCAGGAGGTTGGTTCCTCCCGCTGCCAGCCGTCGGCTTCCAGTCGCTGCCGGAAATAGCCCTTGCGATAGAAAAGCGTGACCCCAACCATCGGCACCCTGAGGTCCGCTGCCGAACGGATCGTGTCCCCGGCAAGGATCCCCAGGCCACCGCTATACGTGCATATTCTTTCGTCAATGCCAATCTCCATGGAAAAATAGGCTACCGATCGCTCTTCACTCACAGTTTCGCGCATTACAACCTCCTGATTCCGCAAAAAACCTTCGCAGTCTTGCTTGCCTTTGCCGACAGCTCAGCGCGTTTATCTCATTGCTTTCTGCATCACCAGTCTTCAATTATGATGCGGCTCAAGCTCAACCTTGAACTCAAGAAACTTCAGCATGTCCTTGAGGCTGATAATACCCACCAAGCGACGGCCTTCTATGACCATGAGACGACTTGCTCCTGTTTGGTTCATTTTCGAGAGGGCCTCCATGGCATCAGATCTTGAATCAACGGTATTCTCAGACGAGCAGCCGAGAGCTATTTCTCGCACTGTCTTTCGGGGCCAGTCTTCCCTCGGGATCTCTTTCACCTGTTTAATAGTGACACAACCAAGAAGACGGTCTGAGCCTTCAACCACTGGAAACATCTTGAATTGGTGTCTCAAGATGAAGTCTTCCACGAGCTCTTCCAGGGTGGTGGAAGGAGAGACTGTCACCGGATCGGTCTTCATAAAGCGCCGAACCGGCTCCCCTTCCAGCGCCCTCCGTACAAGGAGCTGTTGATACGATGAATTCGCTGCCCACCGAAGAAACATGCCGATGAAAAACAACCACATTCCGCCAATGAAATTTCCTCTGACAAATTGGAGGATGCCAAGGATTACAAGGAACAGGCCGAATCCGGAACCGATTCCGGCAGAGATTCGGGTGGCCCATCGCAGATTGTTTTTCCAACCCCAAAGGATTGAACGGAGAATTCGCCCCCCGTCCAATGGGAACGCCGGGACAAGGTTGAATAGAGCCAGTATGGCGTTTATCCAGGCCAGGTAATTGATGACTCCATTGACCGCCTCAAGCGATCCGGAATTTCCAACGATCAGAGAAATCCCGTAGAAGAGGAGGGCAAGGAGGAAGCTGGAAATAGGGCCCGCGACCGCCATCATGAATTCCGCTCTTGGGTTGGGCGGCTCCTTTTTCATCTCCGCAACCCCGCCGAAGACAAAGAGGGTGATCCCCTTTATGGGGATTCCGAAGCGCCGGGCGACCAGGGAATGAGACATCTCATGGACGATAATGGAGAGAAAGAGTCCGATAGCGCCCACTATTCCCATGATCCAGTAGGCTTGTGTGGAAAGACCCTCGTATCGAAATGGAAACACTCCCGTTGAAAGAGACCATGCAATGAGAATCGCTAGGACGACCCAACTCATGTCGATCCGCACCTCAAAACCGAGAAGTTTGAATAGATCAATACGTTTTCCAAACATGTCCTGCCCTCCAATCCAATTCTCCTGGGCGCTAGTCCAGTGATCCACTCATCCGCCTAATCGCATTACTCGGCCGCTTCAAGATCGCCGGCCACACAGATTTCAGAGAGGTCGTCCACCACTACGTCCGCGCCATTGTCCCGCAGGGTTTCTTTCTCGCCCCTTCTGGCAATTCCGATTACAAGACCGAACTTCCCCGCCCGGCCCGCCTGGACTCCGGAGGTGGCGTCTTCGACTACTACTGCCCGTTCCGGCTTCACTTCCAATTGCCGAGCCGCTTCAAGGAAGATATCCGGGGCCGTCTTACCGTCAATTCCAAGTAGCCTCGAATCAACCCCGTCCACCCTCACGTCAAAAAGGTCCGAAAGATTGACTGAATCCAGAATCATGGCGCAACTCTTGCTTGACGAAATCACCGCTGTCTTCAGGCCGTGCTTTTTTGCGCGGTGAATCAAATCCACGGCAGACCAGTACACCGTCACACCTTTCTCCTGGATCTGGTTCAGAAATTCCGCGTGCTTGCGCTTACCCAGGATGTGGATTGTTTCAGAGGTTGGCGGATCATCCGCCCCCCCTCGGGCAGCTCGACCCCCTTCGATCCAAGGAAACTCCTCACGCCATCAAGTCGGGGTTTTCCATCCACGTAATGGATGTAATCCGTTTCTATTTCAAAGGGTTGGAATGGGATGCCTTCAA
>CAZEOY010000620.1:1662-2650 GCA_964513835.1 uncultured Syntrophobacteraceae bacterium | reverse complement strand
GCTTTGAGCGGTCCACGTCTTTACAAGCCTCCGGCTTTGCCGGAGGTATTTGACTTATAATTGATTGCGCCCATTGACCCAAGCGTCGTTGGTATTTTGACGGGGTGGCAATTCGCAACCGAGGCTGGCCACAATGCGAATGATGCTCATGAGCCCGTTTCGAGAGATCCTGAAGATGAAGCTCCCTGCCGTGAGAAATACAAGATCTTCCTTTTCATCTGGGTCTGGATGGTCAGGCTGTTGCTCAGGCCTGCTCCAATGAAGCGACGGGCAAGGTGGAGGCCGTCCCGGGAATCAAGGTCTACATGCAGAATCCGCCTGCGATCCAGATGGGCGGCCGGAGCGCGAGAAGCCTTCACCAGTACACCATCCAGGGGCCCGACATTCCCGAGATGCACCACCGGGCGCAGGTGATGGATGCCAGGATGAGAGAGCTCCCCGGCTTCCAGGACGTCAACACCGACCTCCAGATTTCGAACCCCGAGGTGCTGGTGGAGATCGACCGGGACAAGGCGCTCTCTCTCGGCGTCACGGCGGAGCAGATCGAAAAGACGCTTCCCATCGCCCTGGGGTTCGGAGCCGGCGCTGAGGCGCGGCGCCCCCTGGGCCTGGCTGTCGTCGGAGGATTGCTGCTGTCGCAGCTCTTGACCCTCTCTGTTACCCCCGTCGTGTATGTTTGCAAGGATTCCCTCCAGAAGACTGTGGCCGGACTCTTCAGGAAACCGGCCGTCGAGCCCCCCGTGGCCGGTCAGGTCGGCGCCATGGAATCGGTTGAGGGGAATTGAAGGAGGCTGGATTGTCCGCCGAGTTGAGGTTCAAGATCCCCATGGCTCAAGGATCGGGTCATCTGGCGGCCATCCTTCATCTTCCGGTTCAAACCCCCTGTGGCGGTGTCATCTGCTGCCACGGGATGCTGAGCAGCAAGGAGAGCCGGAAATTCGCGGCCGTGGCCGAAGCCGTCCGTGCTGCAGGGCTGGCGGCGGTCCGC
>CAZEOY010000620.1:0-1652 GCA_964513835.1 uncultured Syntrophobacteraceae bacterium | reverse complement strand
TTCGACTTCTCGGGATGCGGCCGGAGCAGCGCGCCTGAGGGCAGCGTGTTGATTGGCTCGAGGCTTCAGGATTTGAAGACCGTCATCGACCACATTGCCGGGGAGCCTTGGCTGCGGGGCGGAATCGGGCTCATGGGCTCGAGCCTCGGAGGCTACCTCTCGCTCCTTGCCGCAGCCGACAGGCCGGAAATCCGTGCCACGGTCTGCTGGGCCACTCCATTCGATTTGCGGAGAATCCGGGCTGCCTTCGTCCAATCGGAGGACCTGCGTCGGAAGTTCCCTCCAGGTTTTGAAGTGGGGGAGCCTCTCGATCTTTCCGAGCTTGCCGGTCCCCAGCGGGTGCTCGTGATTCACGGCCAGAAGGACGAAACCGTCCCGTGGAGCGATGCGGAAAGCATTTACCGGCGGCTGGGGGAGCCGAAGCGACTCATGCTTTTCGAGCAGGCGGACCATCGCTTTCTGGATGAATCCTGTCGCGAAACGGCGATTCGCGCCACTGTCGACTGGCTCCTGCGCGAAGGGAACGGAGGGCACACCCCCCCGGACCCCCCTTGAAGGGGGATTCTCTTGCTTCCGTGAATGAAGTCGGCGTCCATATGCCGGAACGGCAAGGAGGCGACAATGGCTGGAAGTGAAGTGCATGCGGTCACCGGAGCTTTCGGGTTCTCGGGGAGATACATCGCACAGCGTCTCCTCGATCTGGGCCATCGGGTAGTGACGCTCACCAATTCACCCGACCGCCCGGCTGAATTCAAGGGTAGGATCACGGTCCATCCCCTTCGTTTTGACAGGCCGGACGAACTCAAACGCTCTCTCGACGGAGTTACCATCCTCTACAACACCTACTACGTCCGGTTCAACTACAGCGGTCGGGTCTCATTTTCTTACGCCCAGGCGGTGGAAAACAGTGCGGCCCTTTTTGGGGCTGCGAAGACGGCGGGGGTGAAGCGCATCGTGCACATCAGCATCACCAACCCTTCAGAGGATTCCCGGTTCGAATACTTCAGGTGCAAGGCAAGGATCGAGCGGCTGCTGAGAGAGTCGGGGCTTTCCCACTCGATCCTGAGGCCCGCCGTGCTCTTCGGAGAGGATGGGATCCTCATCAACAACATCGCCTGGATGCTCCGGAGGTTCCCCGTTTTCGGGGTCTTTGGAGATGGGAATTACCGGCTCCAGCCCATCTATGTGGACGATCTGGCCAGGCTGGCGGTGGAGGAGGGGAGGCGCTCCGAAAACCGCCTGGTCGATGCCATCGGTCCTGAGACCTTCACCTATCGAGGCCTGGTCGAAACGATCGGAGACATCATCGGGAAGCCCAGGCCGATCGTCTCCATTCCTCCGGCCTTCGGGTTCCTTGCGGGACGTCTTCTCGGGATCGTGCTGAGAGACGAGCTGATCACCCGCGATGAAATCGAGGGCCTCATGGCGGAGCTTCTCTGCGTCGATGCACCTCCTGCGGGCCGGACCAGGCTCACCGATTGGGTCCGGGAGCATTCGGGCTCCCTCGGCGCGGAGTATGAAAGTGAGCTGGAGCGGCGCATCCGGTAGGGTCTGCTGCGTGAAAGAGGGAAGATCTGCTGCGGGCGGTTTCGAGTTTCTAGGAGGCTGTCCGAGAACGGGCACATCGCCTTCCGTTGTCATCCCGGCGAAAG
>CAZEOY010000619.1:0-2653 GCA_964513835.1 uncultured Syntrophobacteraceae bacterium | reverse complement strand
GGAGCTTCTGGAATACGTGGAGATTGCCGACCGTCGCGACAGCCCGGTCAAGGTACTCTCGGGCGGGTTGAAGCGGAGGGTTATGGTGGCGCGGGCCCTCATGCACAATCCCAGGATCCTTTTCCTTGATGAACCGACTGTAGGGCTCGACCCGGCTATCCGCAGAAGGATTTGGTCCCTCATCAAGCGGATCCAGCAGCAGGGCGCCACGATCTTTCTGACGACTCATTATATCGAAGAGGCAGAATTCCTGGCTGAGCGTGTGGCCTTTCTCCACCAGGGTGAAATCGTGGCGCTCGATTCCCCCCAGAGTCTCATGTCTCGCCTTGGGGCATGGGCGCTGGATGAGGTCACCAACGGGGACATGGATACGTTGTACTTTCGGAGCCGCGAGGAAGCGAATCGGCACATTGAGCGCCAGCAGGGCAGTTTTTCGCTGCGGCGCGTCAACCTGGAAGATGTTTTCATGGCGACGACCGGCAAGAGGGTCCAGCAGTGAAGCGAGGACCTGCGCAATGAGGGGGTGTTTCGCCATCTATTATCGTGAGCTTCTTATCCTCAAGAAGAAGTTCACGAGGCAGATTGCCTCCATGTCCGTGGCTCCGCTTCTGTACATACTGGCTTTCGGCTACGGGATGGGTAAGGATGTTGAGGTGGGTGGCCGCTCCTACCTGGAATTCCTGATCCCCGGGCTGGTGGCCATGAACAGTATGACCCAGGCCTTCGCCATCGCCAGCGAAATCAACATTGCACGCTTCTACTGGCGCATCTTCGAAGAGTTCCAGGCCGCGCCCATTCGGAACCGAGCCTACGTGACGGGTGAAATCCTGGCCGGCATCACCCGGGCGGTCCTTGCGGTGACGGTCATCCTGGTGATCGCTGCAGTATTTGGGGTTTTCCTGTCCTACAATCCACTTTTCTGGCTGGCAGTCGTCCTGAACGGATTCTTGTTCTCTTCACTGGCGGTCTGCATGGCCATGGTGGTGAAGTCCCACGCCGACCAGGCGCTGCTCACCAATTTCGTCATCACTCCCATGGCTTTTCTGGGCGGCACATTCTTCCCCGTGGACCGCATGCCGGCTTGGGTCCAGGCTCTGCTTCAGTTCCTTCCCCTGACCCATGCGGCCGGCGCCATTCGCGGGGCATCGTTCGGGCAGCCGACGGATCCTCGCTCCTACCTGCTGCTGGCGGGGCTCGGTTTGGTCGTTTTTGTGGCTGCTTTTTTCTGCGTCAACAAGGCGAAGGATTAGTCCGGAGGTGAGCGGCGATGAGAATAACATGGGAGCGGCTCCGCCGGTTGTGTTGCATCCGTGTGTTCTGCGTTCTGACACTTTTTCCGTGCGGGGCGGGTGCCGAGGTCGTGAGGTCGCTTCCTACGGACGAACCGCTGGTGGCCCTGACCTTCGACGCCTGTGAGACCAGGAGCCCCTCTCGGCTGGATGCTTCCATTCTCGATTATCTCACGGAGGAGCGCATTCCATTCACCGTTTTTGCCAGCGGCCGTTTTGCTGAGAGGAACAGGGAGCAACTGAGGGACCTTGCGTCACGCCATGGCGTGGAAATCGAGAACCACTCCCTTTCCCATCGCCAGCACATGGAGCGTTTGTCCGATGAGGCCGTCAGGCGGGAAATCCTGGGTGCGGAGGAGATCATCCGCGGCATCACCGGCGTCCGACCGCGCTTTTTCAGGTTTCCGGCGGGCAACTACGACCGCAGAACCCTGGGGATAGCCGAGTCCATGGGGTACACCGTGGTTCACTGGACCTTTGTCAGCGGAGATCCCGTCAAAGGGAACAGCGCAGCCCGTTTGACGAAATGGGTCCTTTCGCAGGTGCGGCCGGGAAGCATTCTCATTTTTCATGTCAATGGCCGGGGTTACCACACGGGGGAGGCGTTGCCTTCCATCGTCCGGGGGATTCGGGAGAAGGGGATGCAGTTCGTGAAGCTGGAGGATATGCTCGGGCACGCCGCACGGGCTGGAAACTGAGACGGAGAGGTTGGCGACCGTGAGCCCATCCACAACAGCATCCAGCTGTCCAAAACAGTCATCCCGGAAGCTCCGGGAGGATCTTTTTTTCAGTCCGCTGCTGCCGGACGAGGTTGAAGGGATTGCAGCGACTCTTGCGGAAATGGATCCATGGCGGACTCTGGGCTACACCCCGGCGGGACTGGCGCGATACCTGTCCCGGGAGGATCCGGCTTTGAGCTCTTACGTGGTGCAAGGGGAAGCAGGCCTGGCCGCGGTGGTGTGTGTGCGCGAGCCCTGGTTGATGGGGCCCTTCATCGAGCTCCTGGCCTGTTTCGATCCCTTTCGCGGAATCGGCCTCGGGCGAGAAATTCTGTCTTGCCTGGAACGGCGGCTGAAACCAGGGACCGAGAATCTCTGGACCACGGCATCGGTTTTTAATACGCAGGCGCTGGGATTCTACCGCCACATGGGCTTCGAGGTCGTCGCGGAACTGAAGGATCTGGTCCGCAAAGGCTACGACGAAATCCTGCTACGAAAGAGACTGGCGGGTGAACATCGCTGTTCGATCACTGACGGGGACTCCTGAAGCACGCTCAGGGGGGAGGCGAGGGCAATGTTGTTGACTCAGCGTCACCCCCGCGAAGGCGGGGGTCCGTGCGCCTGGGAGCAGGCGCGAACAGGGAG